>JASFIH010000035.1:0-7360 GCA_050122775.1 Deltaproteobacteria bacterium | reverse complement strand
CCCTTACAAAGGGGTCAAGTTTTCCTACTATGCTTCCTTTTGGATCAAGGCGTATATTCTAAAATTCATCATGGACAACTGGCGACTCGTCAAAATTGGCACGACCCAGGCCCAACGGAAACTCTTTTTCAGGCTGAAAAAAGAAAAACAAAGACTGGCCTCGGAGGGGTTTGATCCCAAACCGAAGCTTCTGTCCGAAAGACTTGGGGTCTCCGAGAAGGAGATCACGGACATGGATCAACGCCTCGATCGATGGGAAGTTTCACTCGATGCGCCTATCAAGGAAGGCTCGGACAACGAAAGGATTGAGTTCATTGCCACCCAGACACCGTCTGCCGAGAGCCAGGTGGCAAGAAAGGAGATGGAGGCCATTGTTCATGAAAAACTGGACGCATTTAGGAAGGAGTTGACCGAGCGGGAAATCTATATCCTTGAAAACCGCATTTTTTCAGATACACCGGCGACCCTTCAGGAAATAGGTGAGCGTTATGGTATCACCAGGGAGCGCGTGCGGCAGATCGAAAACAGCATGATCAAGAAGATCAAGGTATACTTCGAACGAGAAATCCCTGATTTTGAAGCATTCCTTGGGGAGATGGGTACGAATGGTTGACAGTGGTGATAGCCGCCTCGTTGCAAGTTTGGATCAGATGACCACTGGAGTATCAAAGCACCGTATCCCCCTAAAGACTGCTCTCAGGCAAAACTTACGGGAAATAGGGTCGCGTTGCGGTTGAATTGTCAAATGCTTATGAGGCCTTACAGATTATTCTTATTCATGGGAATGATGCTGCACATGGTTTCGTGTGGCCTGGTGCAAAAGACATCACCCCAAGAAGCGCAGCCTTCCAAGGTTGAGTCGCGTGATGCCGGGGGGTACTATTATTACACAGAGTCTCGGCTGAAGAGGAGACGGGGCAAGCTCAACGAGGCGGCCAATTTGCTGAGAGAGGCCGTGGTAAGAGATGAGGACTCCCTGTTTCTGAAGAATGAATTGGTGCGGCTTTACATTCAAGGGCATGACTACCGAGCGGCCTTGGAGGTTACACAGGATATCATTCAGAAGCACCCTGACCATGTGCCAACGCTGGTTATGATGGGTGGCATTCACTCGGCGCTCAATGAGCATGCTGAGGCAGTGGAGGCGTACAAGAAAGCCCTGGCTCTCGAGCCAGACTCTGAGAATGTTCATTTTCTGTTGGGCTCCGAATATGTCAAGATCAAACAGCCAGAAGAGGCCTTGAGACTCTACGAAAACCTGATTCAGATTAACCCGGCTTCGTTTGCAGGGTATTTCTACATAGGCGTGTTAAATGCATCGTTGAAGGCGTTGGACAAGGCAGAGGCGGCTCTGCTGAAAGCCAAGGAACTACAGCCTGACCACGAGCAGACCCTGTTTGAACTGATCAATGTCTACGAGGCGAGCGGCAGGCAGGACAAGGTGATTGAGACTCACAGGGAGATACTGGCCAAGAATCCGGATAACATCCGAGCCGCCGTCGGGCTTGGCCGTGCTCTTATGAAGATGGGTCAGAACGATGAGGCAGAGGATATTTTTGAAGAGCTGAAGCGCCGCAGCGACGCCAACCCGGATGTTGTCAGGCAGATAGCCCTCATTTACCTGGATGAGGAAAGATATGAAGAGGCCGCTGATACCTTTAAGCTTCTTTTGAAAGAAGATGTCGATGACCCTGAAGTAAATTACTTTCTGGGCATGGCACTGGAAGGACTGGAGCAGCCTCGCGAGGCAATCGCGTCTTATGAAAGGGTTCCAGAGACATCGTCCTACTATCGAAGTGCTAGCATTCACCGAGGGTTCCTCTATCACGAAATCGGGGAATCGCAAGAAGCTCTGAAGATTATGCAAGAGGCCCTTGAGGGAGAACCTGATGAACCCGAACTCTACTTGTTCCTGGGTGCTCTGTATGAAGAGATGGAGTCATATGACGAGGCGGTGGCCACGCTCAAAAAGGGTTTGGAGCTTGGATCTGACACCGTAAGACTTCATTTTCGTCTCGGTGTTGTCTATGACAAAGTCGGGAACAAGGATGCCTGCATTCAGGAGATGCGGGCGGTCATTTCTGAAGACCCAAACCATGCCCAGGCCTTGAACTATTTGGGATATACCTATGCGGAGCTTGGCACCAACCTTGATGAAGCAGAAATGCTGATCAAGAGAGCCATAGAACAGATGCCTGACGATGGCTATATTGTTGACAGTCTGGGGTGGGTTTATTTCAAGAAGGGACTTTTCGAGAAGGCTGTTGAGTTCCTGGAGGAAGCGACAAGATTGGTTCCCGATGACCCGACCATCTTGGAACACCTGGGTGATGCCTATGTGGAGGTGAAGAACCCTCAGAAGGGCTTAGAGTACTACAGGAAGGCTTTGGAGAAGAAAGAAGAAGATACCGGGGAACTTGAACAGAAGATCCGATCAATCGAAAAGACATTGGGCCAGGATGCCTAACTGGATATCGTGCGTTCTTGCCGTCCTGCTTTTCTCATGTTCCTCCTTTGGATGTGCCCTTCGACCCAGGGGCGTCCCTGCGCTGCCGAAACCCGATGCTGACCAGATCATTGCTCATCTGAACAGGAGAACCAATGAACTCAAGAGCTTTAAAGGTGTCGGCAGATTCAAGAGCCTTCGCGGAACCAAGTGGACGACTTACCGTATCGCGTGGATAGGATCTCAACCACAAAATGTGCGGGTGGAGACACTTGGGGCGTGGGGTCAGCCCGTTTTTACTTTTGTCATCAGTGGATCGCGTTTGATCCTTTATTCCCGTCCGGACAATCAGTACTTCGAAGGGGATGCCACCGCTCAGAACCTTTCACGTTTCCTGTCCATGCCCGTCAAAGCCGGGGATCTCTTCAGGCTCTTGTCAGGCCAGCCTCCGATACTGCCATTTCACCATACCAAGACCCGATACGCATCAATGGAAGGTGCGTGGTTTTTGGGCCTGTACGGCAGGTGGGGTCGTCTTGTTGAAAAGATGTGGATGACCGAGGACGAAAGTGGTGTGAGGCGGGCAGATGTGTTCAATAGGTGGGAGGGCCTGCTATACCGTGTTGAATTCAATGAGTTTGATCAGGTGGAATCGTTTGACCTTCCACACAGAATCATGATCTCTGATCAAGATGGGCTGGTTGGTTTGCTGACGGTGGAGAAGTTCTGGATAAACATTCCGCTTCCAGAGGATGCATTCGAGCTTGAGGTTTTTGGCGCTCCATTCACAGATTTTGATTCATAGAGGTTGTTCTCTTGCCAATGAAGAGTCAATTGGTCGTATTTTTGGATCAAGAACGCCGCAATACGACCGAACTGTAATGATGAGGTTTGCCGCCGATCGAATGCTTGGAAAGCTGGCCAAATGGCTGCGCATCCTGGGTTATGACACGCTGTATTCTCGTTCACTCTCAAACGAAAAATTTCTTGAACTGGCCAACAAAGACCGGGTTCTCTTGTCACGCAATACCAAGATCCTGGGCAAAGTACCACCCGACAGGTTAATATTCGTGGAAGCAAATGATCCCAAGATGCAGATCCGGGAGATCGTTCGGCTTCTTGGTCTAAAACCCAATCCGCATGACTTTTTTACCCGTTGCACGGTGTGCAACGGGTTGCTCGATCGCGTCACCTCTAAAGATGTGATTGGAAAGGTGCCGGACCATGTCTGGGCTGCCCATCGCACGTTCTCCGAGTGCACAGTGTGTGGAAGAATCTATTGGCCGGGAAGTCACCTGGCTCGGAGTCGCCAAGAAATAAGACGCCTCTTGAAGGCGTGAGTGCAGAAGGGCACCCAGCTGGCAGGGAGAGAAGGAACATGTCAGAAGAACCCTCATCAGAAACAGGATGTGATTCGACGGCTTGTGATCCGAAGGGAACATCACGTGCGGTTCATGACATACAGGATCTCATGATTCGAGGTTCCCTGAAAAGGATTAAACACAAGCTACTTGTCATGAGTGGCAAAGGAGGAGTCGGCAAGAGCAGCATTGCGGCCAATCTCGCTGTGGCCCTTTCAAACAGAGGCCTGAGGGTGGGGCTCATGGACGTTGATTTGCATGGGCCCAGCATTGCCAACCTTATGGGCGTCACGGGCTTATTGGATATCGAAGATCGAAAGTTTATACGTCCCAAGGCGTTTTCTGAGAACCTGAAGGTTGTGTCCATGGCCTCGCTCATGCACGATGCCAACCAGGCGATCATTTGGCGAGGCCCAGCCAAAATAGGGGCCATTCGTCAATTTGTGGCCGATGTCAAATGGGATGACCTGGATTATCTCATCATCGATGCGCCTCCGGGGACGGGGGATGAACCTCTCACTGTTGCCCAGACCATTCCTGACGCTCAGGCCATTATCGTCACTACGCCCCAGGAGATTTCTCTTGCTGATGTGCGTAAATCGATAAACTTCTGCAAACACGTGAACATGAAAGTCATGGGAATGATAGAAAACATGGGCACCTTTACCTGTCCTCATTGCGGAAAACCCGTCAGCCTATTCAAGAAAGGCGGCGGAAAGAGAACGGCAGAGCATATGTCGGTACCATTTCTGGGGACGATTCCCTTTTTTCAAGACATGGTTAAGGCGTGTGACAACGGCAAGCCTGTATTGGCCCAAGAGGGGGATACAGAGTTTCATAAAGCCTTTGGGGCAATCGTGGACAAGATTGCTGAGATCACAGGCACTGAGCAAGACATTCCACCAAATAGTGACGGAAGTATGTGAGCATTTTGAAGAGGTACTCAACGTAGCCATCGGGCACTGGATGGGGTCTTGAAATGGCCTCTAAGCCTGGATAAGGGGAAAAAGATGAAGCTGTCCGTGGTCATTCCTGTATATAATGAAATGGATTCGATCCAGGAAATCGTAAAACGCGTTCAGTCGGTACCCTTAGAAAAGGAAATCATCATTGTTGATGACAGTTCCACAGATGGAACTGCAGAGTGGCTGAAGAAACATCCTCTTGGTGAAGGTGTGCATGTCTTATTTCATGCGAAGAACAGGGGAAAGGGCGCAGCACTCAGGACCGGTTTTGAGCAAGTGAAGGGAGATATTGTTGTCATTCAAGATGCTGATCTGGAATACGACCCAAGCGAATATGGCCGCCTCATAGGGCCCATACTTGATGGCCGTGCAGATGTTGTCTACGGATCCAGATTTACAGGGGGACCTCAACGTGTTCTTTTTTTCTGGCATTATGTCGGAAACAAGTTCCTGACGCTTCTCTCAAACATGTTCACAAACCTGAATCTGTCGGACATGGAGACATGTTACAAAATTTTTCGTGCAGATCTACTCAACAGGATGACAATCAGGTCCAACCGTTTTGGCTTTGAACCGGAAGTCACCGCCAAGTTTGCCAAGCTCAAATGTCGCATCTACGAGGTCCCCATATCTTACAGTGGCAGGACTTACGAAGAAGGAAAGAAGATTACATGGAAGGACGGTCTTGCCGCGCTCTTTCACATCATATGGTTCAGGTTCTTTGACTAACCCATGTATTGCACTAAATCATAGGAATATGTTGCACCGACTATGATCACTGAACCAAGGGTGGCCCTGGAGAGAAGATTGCGGCATTGCAAGAACGTGGTCACGCTTGGCGTTCGAACCAATCTTTCCGACTATGAGACGTGGCAGATTGAACTGATTCGCCGCTCCGACGTCATACTATATCCCACCGCCTTTTACGCCGACATTTTTGACACCATGGGCAAGCGGACCTTTCCCAACTATCATACTTACAAATACACCATGGACAAGATCAAGCAGACGGCCCTGTTCAACCTCTTGGAGATTCCGCACCCCAGGACACGGGTCTTCTATGGGAATTATCAGAAGTCGAAAATCCTCGACCACTTCCAATTTCCCTTTGTGGCCAAAATTCCACGGGGTTCAGCGTTGGGCCGAGGCATATACCTGATCCAAAACGAAGCCGAGCTTGCTGCATATAACCGCTTGACGCGCGCTGCGTACATACAGGAGTATCTTCACATAGACCGCGATCTTCGTGTGGTCTTGATTCGCGGCAAGGTGATTCATGCGTACTGGCGTATTGCCCGACCTGGCGAATTCCGGACAAACGTGTCTCAAGGTGCCACGATCAGTTTTGATAACATTCCAGCGGAAGGAGTGAACGTAGCGCAAAACACAGCCCGGCTTTGCCAGCTGGATGATGTGGGGCTCGATATCTGTTTTCACGGAGGTCGATACTGGGTGCTCGAGGGGAACATGAAATACGGCAAGGAGGGATTCAGACAGGCAGGAATCGACTTCTATAAGCTCATGGACAAGATGATCGAAAATGGACAAATCTGATTCAATCGATCTGCAGCAGATAAAGCAGAGTCTAAACGACCGGGAAGCGCGCATCCTCTCGCCTTCAGCTGCCCACAGCAAAGATGCTATCCGCCGTTTTCCCGAAGAACGTATCGATGCTGGTCATCGTCAAAACTATGCAGCCGATTCCGATCGTATCCTGCACTCCTTGGCTTACACACGGTACATCGATAAGACGCAGGTCTTCTACCTTGTAGACAATGATCACATCACCCACCGGGTTTTGCATGTTCAGCTGGTTTCCAAAATCTCTCGCACCATTGGCCGATTTCTCCGATTGAATGAAGACCTGATTGAGGCTATTGCCCTCGGCCACGATATTGGCCACTGCCCCTTTGGCCACGACGGTGAAGCCCATCTCTCGGCGCTGTGTGAAGCACACGGGATTGGAACGTTTCAGCACAATCTCCAAAGCGTGAGGTTTCTGGAAAAAATCGAGAGAAAGGGTAGGGGGTGGAACCTTACGCTGCAGACCCTGGACGGCATACTGTGTCACGACGGAGAAATCCACAGCCCTGAACTGGTCCCGCAGCCCAATAAGACCTTTGAGACATTTGACCGCGAAATGGCCGCCAAAGAGGCGGACCCAGGGCTGACACTGACGCCTATGACGCTTGAGGGCTGCGTGATGCGCATGGCAGACACCATCGCATACATCGGCAGAGACATCGAAGATGCCATACGTCTGAATCTCATAAAGCGGGACCAGTTGCCCCAAACGTGTGTGGAGCGCCTGGGCAACACCAATGGCACAATCGTCTACAACCTCGTTACTGATCTTATCAAGAACAGCTACGAAAAGCCGGGGATAGGATTCAGCAGGGAGATTTCAGAGGCGTTAAGAGTACTTAGAGAATTCAACCTGAAACAGATATATCTGAATCAAAAAATAAAACCGGACCATAAAAAGATAAAACAAATCTTTAAAGTATTATTTGAAGGTTACATGCATGATCTTAAGCAGGGCAATACGCGTTCTATCATTTTTCGGCAATACCTTAAGGACATGTCTG
>JASFIH010000034.1:0-7430 GCA_050122775.1 Deltaproteobacteria bacterium | reverse complement strand
GTTGCCGCTCTGCGCAATGAGTTTGGAGGACATGGGGTAAAGAAAAAGTGAAGAGTGAAGACAGGGTGAAAAAACTGGGTGATGTCACCAACAGGAACAACAGGACGCCGGAAACCGTGATCAGCATCGGAGGAGGACTCTCGGAGAGTGGTGGATCATGCTTGATTGAGGGTCCCCTTGATCCGTGCGCCATTGTCGTTATCGGCGGTTGCGGCGATCTCACGAGACGCAAGATAATTCTGGCGCTCTTTAGGCTCTTTGAGAGTGGTGCTCTGCCCGATCCTTTTCTTGTTGTTAGCGCGGATCTGAATGATATGACCACAGACGGATACCGCGATTTTGTCAAAGAATCCATAACGGAACTGACGGGGGAGAGCCTGCCTGAAAAGGACTGGAATACCTTTGTGTCACGGGTGCATTACAGGATTGTCCGTTCTGAAGCCGAGTCCCCATATGACGGGGTGGCAGCCTTCTTAAGGCAGGCGTGTCACAACACGCAAATTCCAGGCAATCGGCTTTTGTATCTCGCGGTTCCGCCTACACAGTACATCAATATTATCCACGGCCTGGGAGTGGCCGGTCTTGCCGGAGAAGGTCAAGGCTGGGGCGGATGGTCTCGCGTGATCATCGAAAAGCCCTTTGGCCGGGATTTGAGAAGCGCTCAGGACCTGAACCGCCATATCCATGAGTATTTTCAGGAACATCAGGTCTATCGGATCGACCACTATCTGGCCAAAGAAACAGTACAGAACCTGCTGATGTTTCGTTTTGCCAATGCCATCTTTGAGCCAATATGGAATCGTCGCTATGTGGACTATGTGCAGATCACAGCCGCCGAGACTCTCGGTGTTGAGCACCGTGCGGTTTATTATGAGCAAGCCGGAGTTCTGCGCGACATGTTTCAGAACCATATGTTACAGCTCTTGGCCATGACAGCCATGGAGCCACCTTCCGTGTTCGAGGCAGACAGGGTGAGGGATGAACGGGTCAAAGTCTTCCGCTCTCTTCGGCCTCTGCCGGTTGACCAGCTCAATGATTACCTCATACTCGGCCAGTACATTGCAGGCGAGATTGCCGGGAAACCTTTGTCTGCATACAGGGAGGAGCCTGGTGTCAACCGACGATCATTGACTCCCACATTTGCCATGGCCAAAGTCTTTGTCGATAACTGGCGTTGGCAGGGCGTCCCGTTTTACTTGCGCTCTGGCAAACGGATGGCGAGAAAGGTTACTGAAATTGCGATCCAGTTCAAGAGGGTTCCGTATTTGATGTTTCGCAACGTTTTGTCCGAGAGGATTCATCCCAACGTGCTGATCTTGACTATTCAGCCGGATGAAAGGATCACTTTGACCTTCCAAACCAAGCTTCCAGGTGCAAAGGTCTGCCTGCAGCCCGTGACCATGGACTTTCACTACAGTTCGGTTGTGGAGGGCGCTCTCTTGGACGCTTACGAGAAAGTCATTCTGGACTGTCTGCTTGGTGATCACACCTTGTTTGTACGCCAAGATGGGGTGGAAGCGTGTTGGGCTTTCCTGTCGCCGATTCTAGATGCGTGCGAGACGTGCAAAGAACGAGAGGAATCCCTGCACTTTTATAAGGCTGGAACGTGGGGGCCTCAGCAGGCGGATGCCCTGATGAAGCGCGAGGGATGCGAGTTGAGGATAAGGTAATGCAGAGGAGGCCGACGAATGTCTCACTACGATTACGACATGATCATTATCGGCGGCGGGGCGGCTGGTTTGACCGTGGCAGCCGGGGCATCGCAGCTCGGTGCTAAGACGGCATTGATCGAAAGGGACAAATTGGGAGGAGACTGTCTTTACTATGGCTGTGTGCCGAGCAAGACCCTGATCAAAGTTGCAAAGGTGTATCATTATGCCAAGAACCTGGGCAAGTTTGGTTTGCCCGAAGTGGACCTCCCCTCCTGCAACCTCAAATCTGTTATGCAACACGTGCGACAGGTGATTGACAAGGTCGCTGTTCACGATTCGGTGGAACGGTTTCAAGGGATGGGTGTGGATGTGATCTTCGGTGCTGCGGAGTTCGTGTCAGACCATGAGATTAGGGTCAATGGAAGGAGTTTGTCTGGTGACCGTTTCACCATTGCTACGGGAAGCAGCCCCATGGTTTTCCCGATTGAGGGGCTTGTCGAGACCGGCTTCATAACGAATATTGAGGTCTTTTCCCTGGAAGATCTTCCAAATAGGCTCGTTGTTCTGGGTGCCGGACCGATTGGCGCGGAATTGGCCCATGCCTTTGTTCGGCTAGGGAGCGAAGTCACACTGATTGATGTCCTGGAAAGACCCTTGAGCTTTGAAGATGACGATATGGCCGAGGTGGTCATCAAACAGATGGTTCACGATGGCATATCCCTTCGGATGGATTCAAGAGCGAAGAAGGTCTATCAGGATGGGAATCAAAAGGTCATGGTCATTGAACGCTCAGACGGCAAAGAAGAAGTTATTGCGTGTGATGCGATTCTGGTGGCCACGGGACGCAAACCAAATGTCCAAGGGCTCGGTTTGGAGGCAGCTGGTGTCAGCTTCACAGACAAGGGCATAGAGACCAATGACCGTATGCAGACCAGCAGGAAACACATCTATGCTGCGGGAGATGTGAATGGTAAGTTTCCCTTTACGCATATAGCGGGGGCCGAAGGGTCCATCATTGTGAGAAACGCCATTATGCACATTCCGGGCAAGATCGACTACTACAAGACGCCCTGGGTGACCTTCACAGACCCCGAAATCGCATCCGTCGGATACAATGAGAAGCGTGCAAGACAAGAGGAGATCCAATACGACATTCACGTGGAGACCTATGAGGAAGTAGACCGTGCCCTGGCGGAAAGTGAATATCAAGGCAAGATGAAGATTCTAACAGAGGCCGGATCTGACAAGATTATTGGTGTGCAAATCGTAGGGCTTCATGCTGGTGAGCTCATCGGCTCGTCTATCTTGGCAGTGAATAAACGCATGAAACTATCTGACTTGGCCACCCCGATCTTTGCCTATCCGACGCTTTCGGAGATCCACAAGAAGAGTGCCGGCAAGTACTACGCACAGAAAATTTTCAGTCCCAAAGTCCGACGCATCTTGAAATTCATTTTCGGCTATCAAGGGTAGGGGTTTTGTGATGGCTTGCGTTCAAAAGAGGCAGAGAGTAAAGCAGAAATCCAGGGAGGTCATGATGAAGGGCCTACGCCAGTGCTTTTTCTCATGTTTGGAATTTTTGAGCCTTTATCTTGAAGGAAGGACGCTACACTTCGGTGGCTGCGGCTTCTGAAGAAAGGGGGCTCTGATTTTGGTCGGCAGTGCAAATGCGGAGCAAGCCATTCATAATCCGAGGGCAAACCGAAAAAAGGCGATCGTGAAGGTACTGGTTTTGGTAGCTTTCATGGTTGGCGCCATCGCTCTGGTTCGATTCACGCCGATCAAGGGTTATCTTAACGCCGATGCCATGGGTCGATTTTTGGACATGGCCGGCTTTTGGGCTCCATTGGTCTTTATCGCAGTTTATGCTGGTGGGGTGTGTCTTTTTGTCCCTGGAACATTGCTGACCGGATTGGGGGCTGCCATTTTCGGAGCCTACTGGGGATTTCTGTACGTGTGGGTTGGGGCCATGTTGGGTGCCAGCGCCGCTTTCTGGATTGGTCGCACCTTGGGGAGGGACTTTGCTGCTTCTCTTATTGGAGATAAACTAAAGAAATATGATGATGCCATTGAGCGAAACGGATTTGCTACGGTCTTGTATTTGCGGCTGGTCTATTTCCCCTTCACCCCAATGAACTTCGGGATGGGACTCACGAAGGTGCATTTCTGGGACTATTTCTTTGGCACCGGTCTCGGCATTATTGTCGGGACCTTTGTATTTACTTTTTTCATCGGAACCCTTAAGGAAGTGTGGGTCTCTGGTAACTGGGTCGAGTTGGTTTCTTTTAAGGTTTTCTTCTCTTTAGGGTTGTTTGCATTTTCTTTTTTCATTCCTAAGATTATTAAGAAGATCAAGGGGGAAGACTGAGTCGGGTTTGGGTTCTTTCCGGCAGAGATGATCTGATCGATGGGGAGGGAACGAGTCATGGATACATATTACAGGCCTGAGGACCTCGCGAAATTTGAAGAAATAGGCAAAGAAGCGCCTGAGCTGGCCAAGAAATTTTTTGACTATTATGGCGCGGTATTTGCGGAGGGTGAGCTGACCGAAAGGGAAAAGGCCCTTATCGGCCTTGCCGTAGCGCATACCGTTCAGTGTCCTTATTGCATCGAGGCCTTTACCCAGTCCTGCCTGGAAAAGGGCTCAACCCCGGGGGAAATGACCGAAGCAGTGCACGTTGTGACTGCTATAAGGGGAGGGGCTTCCCTGGTGCATGGCATTCAGATGCGCAACAATATAGAAAAGCTGTCCATGTGAGAGGAGGGTAGAGGAAGAAAGGATCGTGGAAGCCTGGGAAGCATTAGCAAGGGCTGATGACGGATCGGAAAAGGAATCGGTATATGTCGAGCCGTTTTGGCGCACCCTTGTCAAACACGGCCTCGGACTGGAACGTGGACAGACGACCACGCTGCAGCTCAACGTGGGTTTGTTGTGCAACCAGGTCTGCAAGCACTGTCACCTTGATGCTGGTCCCAAGCGAACTGAATTGATGGATGACAACACCCTGGATCACGTTGTGACCTACGCTCGGCAAATCCGATTCCCGACCATAGACATCACCGGGGGGGCTCCAGAGCTCCATCCCAATCTCATTCCCATGATGGAAGAACTCTCACCACTTACTGACAGACTTATGATCCGTTCCAACCTCTCGGCCTTGGAAGAGGGTGATCCAGATCGGTTCATAGACTCTTTTGCAGAACATAAGGCAGTTGTTTTGGCTTCCCTGCCTGCCGTTAATTCCGTACAAACTGAATCGCAGCGCGGCAAAGGGGTCTTTGGCAAGAGCATTCATGCGTTAAGACTGCTCAACGCCGCTGGTTACGGCCAAGAGGGCACGGGGCTTGAACTCAATCTGGTGTCGAATCCGACCGGCGCGTTTTTCCCGCCTTCCCAAGCCCAGGCTGAAGAAAGATTCCGGGTTCTTCTCAAAAAGAGATGGGAGATCGTGTTTAACCATCTCTTCACGTTTGCCAACGTCCCCCTTGGAAGGTTTCGGCGGTGGCTTCAGGAATCTGGCAACTTGAAGCGGTATCTGGACCGCCTTGTGTCAAGCTTCAACCCGTGTGTTGTTGAAGGACTGATGTGCCGCACCCTTGTCTCGGTGGCGTGGGACGGCTATCTCTACGATTGTGATTTCAATCTTGCTGCAAGGCTTCCCATGGCCGGTCGGAAAAGCCATATTTCCGATATAGAGGGCCTTCCGGAACCAGGGACACCCATTGCCGTGGCCGATCACTGCTATACCTGTGCGGCCGGATCGGGCTTCACCTGAGGGGGAGCGGTTCAGGCCTGAGTTCAGGTCGACTATTTTCGCAGAAAAAGAGGTGGGTCATGACACATCGCGGAAGACAACCAGTAGTCTTGGCTGGCGACATTGGCGGGACCAAGACAAACCTGGGTCTCTTTCGCATGGGAAAGAAGCGTCCTGTGCCGAAGGTGATCGAAACCTATTCCAGTCCACAGGCTCCCAACCTCGAAGACATTGTGGCAAGATTTCTCAAGAAGCATCCGGCATCTGTGGCTGGTGCTTGCTTTGGTGTTGCCGGTCCGGTCAGGAATGGCTACTGCAAGACAACCAATCTGCCGTGGGATGTTTCTGAAAAAAGACTAAAAACCCGTTTCGGGTTCCACCAGGTGCGCCTGGTCAATGACCTGACAGCAACGGCTTATGCAATTCCTCTTCTGCGCGGACGGGAGCTGTTTCATCTAAATCCGGGGAAGAAAGCCAAAGGGGAGAACCTGGGGCTCATTGCACCCGGCACCGGGCTCGGCATGGCCCTGCTCGTCTGGCACATGGGGCTTTACACGCCTGTGCCATCTGAGGGCGGCCACAGTGATTTTGCCCCACAAAACGATCATGAAATGGCTTTGTGGCAGTACCTGCATGTCCGTGTGGGCCACGTCAGTGTTGAGCGGGTCCTGTCAGGGCCTGGACTCTTCATCATTTATTGCTGGCTGAAATTTACGGGTCAGCATCCGGAACCTGAATGGCTTGCCAAAGAGATGAACAAAGACGACCCTGCACGCGTCATTTCTGAGGCGGCTCTTGTGAAGAAGGATCCCCTCTGCGTGAAAGCGCTGGACCTGTTTGTCTCAATACTTGGAGCTGCCGCCGGAAACTTGGCATTGACGGGTTTAACAAGAGGAGGCATGTACCTCGGGGGTGGCATTGTGCCCAAAGTGCTGCCAAAACTCCAAGAGGGCTCTTTCATGAATGCCTTTGTGAACAAAGGTAGATTCAGACCGCTGCTCGAGCAGACACCTGTTCGGGTCATCTTGAACGATAAGGCAGCCCTGCTGGGCGCAGCGTATAAGGCGTTTGCACCGTCGTTGTAGAATTTCACTGATCCATGGCTCGAATCTTTGCCAACTACGTGGAAAAGGCCAAGCGCATCTTGGACCAAAACTGGGCTGGCTCCTCGACCAAACCTGCTCCCTCCCTATATCCCCATCAGTGGAACTGGGACTCTGGATTCATAGCTATAGGACGCTCCCATTATGATAGCCCCCGAGCGATCCTGGAGACAGAAACGCTCTTCGATGCCCAGTGGCAAAACGGCATGGTGCCGCAAATCGTCTTTAATCCCGATACACTCGGTGGTTATTTCCCGGAGCCGGATTTTTGGGAAACCGAGCGATCCCCGAACGCCCCGCCAGGCAAGCTTACCTCAGGCATCACTATGCCACCCGTGCATGCTGTGGCTGTTGAGAAAATCTATCTGAATGCAAAGCGTCCGCGCACGGTTTTACCCTTTCTGGAGCGCATCTATCCGAAGCTTCTTGCGTCACACGCCTATCTCTACCGGGAAAGGGATCCAAACGGCGAGGGGCTCGTGTACATCCGGCACCCATGGGAATCCGGGATCGACAATTCCCCCACGTGGGATGTACCCCTTAGGCGGATTCATGTGGACCGGGCAACTCTGCCCACGTATGTGCGCAAAGACCTGGGACACGGTGTGGCCTCCAAGATGCGGCCTACAGACGCAGACTACGACCGCTATGTCTATTTGGTCGACCTGTTCAGGCAGAATGACTATGACGAAGCTCGCATTCGGGACTCGTGTCCCTTTATGATACAGGACCCACTGTTCAATGCCGTGCTTTGTCGGGCTAATGAATCCCTGGCGGAGATTGCCAGGCTGATTGGTGAGTCCCCGGATGAGCCACTTATGTGGGCCGAAAAGACAGCAGCAGGCATTCGCCAGAAGCTATGGCATTCTGAGCACAAGATCTTTGACTGTTACGACCTCGTGGCCAATACCCCGATTGAG
>JASFIH010000033.1:0-7440 GCA_050122775.1 Deltaproteobacteria bacterium | reverse complement strand
ATTGGCAAGATATTGGGACCCAGGGGACTCATGCCGAATGTGAAGACAGGAACCGTCACCTTTGACGTGGCCCGCGCTGTCAAGGAGCTGAAGGCGGGCAAGATCGATTTTAAGGTGGAGCGAGCGGGCATCGTGCACGCACCCGTGGGCAGGGTTTCTTTTGGTGCCGACAGGCTTTTGGAAAACCTCAGTTCGTTTTTTGAGACCATCGTCCGCCTCAAACCGGCCAGCAGCAAGGGGACATACCTGAAAAGCATTGCGATTTCGACAACCATGGGTGCGGGTATTAAAGTTGATCCTGCGTTTGTGAAGACGATTCTAAAATGAGGCATGCCTGCAGGCTTTCGTTAACAGGAAAGGAGGAGTAGCAGAGCTTTGAAGCGAAACGAGAAAGAAAAAGTGGTCGAAGCCCTGCATGACAAGTTCTCAAGGGCCCGATCTGTATTGATTACAGATTACAGGGGCCTGGACATGTCGGCTATGAGCGAGCTGCGGCAGCGGCTGAGGGATGCCTCGGTTGAATACAGGGTGGTGAAGAACACGCTGATGACAAGGGCTGCAGATGGAACCAACATGGCGTTGTTGAAAGACCATTTTGCAGGGCCGTGTGCGGTGGCCTTGGGCTATGAAGACGCAGTAGCCCCAGCCAAGGTTCTGATGAAATTTAGCGAAGAAAATGCCGCATTGGAAGTCAAGGTAGGCATTTTCGAGGGCCAGGTCGTTGACCTTCCCGGTATTAAGAGGCTTGCGAAACTTCCGTCCCGCGAGGTCTTGTTGGCACAGCTGCTGTCGGTAATGAATGCCCCTGTCACCTCCCTGGTAACCGTGCTAAGCGGCGTGCTCAGAAACTTCCTGGGTGTCTTGGAGGCTGTTAAGCGACAGAAAGAGGGTTGAGTCGCACGGGCAGATAGTCAACCATTTAATAATGCAACCGTTACGGTTGCATTATTAAGTAGACTGAAGGGTAGCTAACTAACTGCAATCAAATAGGACGAGGAGGATATACAGAATGGCTAATGTTACCAAAGAAGAGGTCATTGAGTTCATTTCCACGATGTCTGTGCTTGAGCTTTCGGAACTGGTGAAGGAGCTGGAAGAGAAATTCGGTGTGTCAGCAGCAGCCCCAGTGGCGGTGGCTGCTGCACCCGGAGCACAAGTTGCTCAAGCCCAGGCCGAGGAAAAGACCGAGTTTGACGTTATCCTAAGTACAGTAGGAGACAAGAAGATACAGGTTATCAAAGTGATGCGGGCGATTACCGGCCTTGGCCTCAAAGAGGCCAAGGCGCTGGTGGACGAGGCCCCTAAGCCGGTGAAAGAGGGGATCTCAAAAGGGGAAGCCGAGGACATTAAGAAGCAGCTTGAAGAGGCGGGTGCAACGGTCGAGATTAAATAGGAACTCGACGAGGCTCTGTTGTGAGGTTCGGTGGAACAGGGTGTTACCTGGCGTTGATGTTGCCAGAATCGGCGACTGCATATCTGAGACATCGAACAGGCGAAGCATGATGCAATCGGCCGGATACAGCCCTGCATTGAGCCTCTGGTCAAGTAACCACTAACGAAAACGGAGACCCTATGCCAGAGAAACTCTTAGCAAGTGAGCAAGTACGGAGAAACTTCGGGAAGATTCCGAGGATCATCGCATTTCCAAACTTGGTAGAGATGCAAAAGGAGTCGTATGCCCGGTTTCTGCAAAAGGATGTCCCACCTGAGAAGAGAAAGAACGAAGGCCTTCAGGGCGCATTTCAGAGTGTCTTTCCCATAAAAGACTTCACGGGTTCGGCCTCTTTGGAGTTTGTCTCCTATAGCTTTGGAGAGGTCAAATATGACGAACACGAATGTATTGACAAGGGGATGACCTATGAAATCCCCATTCGTATTACGGTTCGCCTGGTCGTTTACGAGACAGACAGAGAAACAGAAGTCCAGAATATTAGGGACATTAAGGAACAGGAGATCTATTTCGGTACGATCGCGCTCATGACCAAAAGGGGTACGTTCATCATCAATGGGACGGAGCGGGTTGTTGTCAGTCAACTTCACAGGTCACCAGGGGTGTTCTTTGACCACGACAAGGGCAAGACGCATTCCAGTGGCAAAGTACTCTATACGGCCAGGGTCATTCCAGTGAGAGGATCCTGGATTGATCTTGAAATCGATCCCAAAGACGTAGTCTACGTGCGGATCGACCGGCGCCGCAAATTCCCAGTCACTTTGCTTCTGAAAGCCTTTGGGTACTCTGGACAGGACATTCTTTCCTATTTTTACCAGACAGAAAGGATCCATGTAGCTGGCAAGCGCCTGTACAAAGCGATTGACAAGGACCTTCTTGTGGGTCAACGCGTGTCCAAACCGATAAAACACCCTCAAACCGGCGAGACAATCGTCAAGAAGGGGCATCGCTTCACCAAGAAGGCTGTCAAGGAGCTGCTGGACGCAAAACTCGAACGCATACCGGTGGGGTTTGAGGATATCGAAAACAGGGTCCTAGCCTTTGCCGTGCAAGACCCCAAGAGCGGAGAGGTGATCGTTGAGTATAATGAGGTCATTGACGAAAACGTATTTGAGAAGATACTCGCAGCCCAGGTATCGCATTTTGACGTGCTTCATATAGACAATATCACGAACAGTGATTCTGTTAGTAAGACCTTACGCCTCGACAAGGTAGAAACCCAGGAGGATGCACTCCTGGAAATCTACCGGAGGCTTCGACCAAGTAACCCCCCCACCATAGAAGTGGCGCAGCAACTCTGTCATCAGCTCTTTTTCAGCCCCTCTCACTATGACCTATCCCCAGTAGGGCGTCTGAAAACCAATATTCGCTTGGGATTACCTCAAGAGGAGGTACCCCTCGACATACGTACGCTCCGGAAAGAGGATATCCTTCTCACCACGAAGATACTGGTTGATCTGAAGGATACCCAGGGTCCTGTGGATGACATCGACCATCTCGGCAACCGTCGTGTGAGAGCCGTAGGAGAACTCCTGGAAAACCAGTATCGGATAGGCCTGGTGAGAATGGAGCGCGCCATCAGGGAACGGATGAGCCTTCAGGAAATTGAGGCATTGATGCCCCATGACTTGATCAATTCTAAGCCGGTGTCTGCTGTTATTAAGGAGTTTTTCGGCACCAGTCAGCTCTCCCAGTTCATGGATCAGACGAATCCGCTCTCCGAAATCACCCACAAGAGGCGCTTAAGCGCCTTGGGCCCTGGTGGTCTTACGCGAGAGCGTGCCGGCTTTGAAGTCCGGGATGTGCATCCCACCCACTACGGACGCATATGCCCCATTGAAACCCCCGAGGGACCAAACATCGGATTGATTGTCTCGCTCAGCACTTATGCCCGCGTGAACGAGTTCAGTTTTATTGAAACGCCCTACCGAATCGTTGAAAAAGGGCAAGTCACAGACAAGGTCAGGTTCTTGAGCGCCCTAGACGAGGGAAAGCACCCCATCGCTCAGGCGAATGCCCCTTTGACCCGGGATAACCGATTCGTGAACCCGCTGGTCTCCGCGCGGGTTGCCGGTGAATTCCTCATGGTCAAACGCGAAGATATTGAACTGATGGACATCTCTCCCCATCAGTTGGTGAGCGTTGCCGCATCACTCATTCCTTTTCTGGAAAACGACGACGCCAACAGAGCGCTTATGGGCTCCAATATGCAGCGTCAGGCTGTGCCCCTCCTTTTGAATGCGGCTCCGCTCGTTGCTACAGGCGTGGAAGGAGTGGTGGCGAGAGATTCGGGAGTTACCGTCATCGCTGACAACGACGGCGAGGTGGTAGACGTAGATGCCAAACGGATTGTGGTCAGGCACCGGGGAAACCACGAGCAAAACGGAAAGCAGGTCAGTATCCATAATCTCACAAAGTTCTCTCGTTCCAACCAGAATACCTGTTTCAATCATCGACCTATTGTCAGAAAAGGCGACCTTGTCAAGACAGGAGACGTGATTGCAGACGGCCCGGCTACAAGAGGGGGAGAACTCGCACTGGGCAAGAATGTGATGGTCGCTTTTATGCCATGGGGGGGATACAACTTTGAAGACTCCATCCTGGTAAGTGAGCGTCTGGTACGAGACGGCATCTTCACGTCGATTCATATCGAGCAATTTGACACGGTTGCGCGTGATACCAAGCTGGGCAAAGAAGAAATTACCCCGGATATACCCAACGTGGGGGAGGAAGTACTAAAGAACTTAGACGAAAGTGGCATCATTCGGCTCGGGGCCGAAGTAAAGCCGGGGGACATCCTCGTGGGAAAGATCACCCCCAAGGGTGAAACCCAGCTGTCGCCCGAAGAGAAGCTGCTCAGGGCCATCTTTGGAGAAAAAGCAGGTGAGGTAAAGGATACTTCTCTGCGTGTCCCGCCTGGTGTCAATGGTGTTGTGATTGATGCGAAGGTCTTTGCAAGAAAAGGGGTGGAAAAGGATGCCCGTGCTCGAAGCATTGACCGGCATGAGATTCAAGGTTTGGAGAGGGATCGAAATGACGAGCTTGCGATCATTGAGGAAGTTGTCAGAGAAAGCCTCACCGAACTTTTGGTGGGCAAGATCTGCGCCGCCCCCCTTAAGAAAGGAAAGACACCTCTGATCAAGAAGGGAGAGTCCATTTCCGCTGACGTGCTCTCGAAGCTTTCTTTGTCTCAAATAGGCCGGATGGAGTTACAGAACGCCGCGGTCGCAACCCGGATGGGTGAAATACTGGAACGATATCACCAGCAGTGCGATGAGGTTCGCAAGAACTTCGAACGCCAGGTGAGCCGGTACGAGAGAGGCGATGATCTGCCGCCTGGCATTATCAAGATGGTCAAGGTGTACGTGGCCATGAAACGCAGACTGTCTGTTGGCGATAAAATGGCGGGGCGACATGGCAACAAAGGCGTGGTTTCCTGCATCTTGCCCGAAGAAGACATGCCTTACTTCGAAGATGGCACACCTGTAGACATTGTGCTCAACCCCCTGGGAGTGCCATCCCGCATGAATGTTGGACAGGTCCTTGAAACCCATTTAGGCTGGGCAGCCAAGGGACTGGGCGACCAAATCAATGAACTGATACGTTCTGAGGATTACAAGGCCTTGAGGAAAAAGCTGAAGTCGGTTTTTCCTTCAGCCCAACAGGGCCAGAACATCAAAGGGTTGGATGATCAAGAGTTAATAGATGTTGCTAAGCGTTACCATGAGGGGGTTCCTATGATCACCCCCGTTTTTGACGGAGCTAAGGAGACCGAGATCAAGGATTTGCTATCGGAAGCTGGCTATCCCATCAAGGGCCAAGCTACACTGTACGACGGGCGAACCGGGAATCCGTTCTCCACACCGGTGACAGTCGGTATCATGTATATGATGAAACTGCACCACCTGGTAGACGATAAGATCCATGCCCGTTCCATAGGCCCCTATTCCCTTGTGACCCAGCAGCCTCTGGGAGGGAAAGCCCAGTTTGGCGGGCAGCGACTCGGTGAGATGGAGGTTTGGGCCACGGAGGCATACGGTGCCGCTTACGCGCTCCAGGAATTTCTGACGGTCAAGTCGGATGATATGGCCGGCAGGACGCGTATGTATGAGAAAATCGTCAAGGGGGAAAATGTGCTTGAGGCTGGGCTTCCAGAATCGTTCAACGTCCTTGTGAAGGAACTACAAGGTTTGGGTTTGGACATTGAGCTTCTGGAAAAGAAAAAGGAAAAGGAAGCATAGAAAAAGGAGTACGCCTTGGAAGACTTATATAGTTTCTTTGCCAGACCTAAGGATCCCCTAAGCTATACCGCAGTGCGCATTTCTCTGGCGTCGCCTGAGAAGATCAGGGAATGGTCATACGGGGAGATCAAGAAGCCTGAAACCATTAACTATCGGACATTCAAGCCGGAAAGGGACGGGCTTTTTTGTGCAAAGATCTTCGGCCCTACGAAGGATTATGAATGCAATTGTGGCAAGTACAAACGAATGAAGCACAGGGGCGTGGTTTGTGAGAAGTGTGGGGTCGAGGTCATCCAATCCAAGGTTCGCCGAGAACGGATGGGCCACATTCAACTTGCCACACCAGTGGCCCATATTTGGTTCTTAAGGAGCTTGCCGGGCAAGATCGGCAATCTACTTGACCTAAGTCTGAAGGATCTTGAGAAGGTCTTGTACTTTGACGCCCACATCGTCATAGATCCAAAGGAGACAGATCTCTCTCCTCGCCAGCTTCTCACGGAGGACAGATATCGTGAGGCGCAAGAAAAATACGGTGGCGCATTCGAGGCCGGAATCGGGGCTGAAGCTATCAAAGCTCTTCTTGAAAAGCTGGATTTGGATGAGGAATACAAGAGACTTCGGGCAGAGATTCTGGATACGGGTTCTGAGACAAAGCGCAAGAAGCTGTCCAAACAGCTTAAGATCGTTGAGGCGTTCCGGAACTCAGGAAATCGGCCCGAGTGGATGATCATGGACGTCATCCCGGTTCTGCCGCCGGACGTGCGTCCCCTTGTTCCCCTGGAAGGGGGTCGATTTGCGACTTCTGACCTGAATGACCTCTACCGAAGGGTTATCAACCGCAACAACCGGCTGAAGCGACTTCTGGACTTGCGGGCTCCTGAGATCATCATACGCAATGAAAAGCGGATGCTCCAGGAGGCTGTTGATGTGCTTTTTGATAATGGGCGGTATGGCAGAGTTGTTACCGGGCCCAACAGGCGTCCCTTGAAATCTTTGAGTGATGCTCTAAGGGGCAAGCAGGGCCGTTTCCGACAGAACCTGCTCGGCAAGCGGGTGGACTATTCAGGGCGCACTGTCATTGTCATCGGACCCGAATTGCGGCTTCATCAGTGTGGTCTTCCCAAGAAGATGGCCCTGGAACTCTTCAAACCCTTCGTCTTTTACAGGCTCGAAGAAAAGGGGCTGGTCACCACAGTAAAGAGTGCCAAAAAGCTTGTGGAACGCGAGACACCCGAGGTGTGGGACACCTTGGATGAAGTGGTCAGGGAATACCCTGTCATCTTGAACCGAGCCCCGACGCTGCATCGGCTGGGGCTGCAGGCCTTCGAACCGATTCTCATTGAAGGAAAGGCAATCCAGCTTCATCCTTTGGTGTGCACCGCTTTCAACGCAGACTTTGACGGAGACCAGATGGCGGTTCATGTCCCCCTCTCCATAGAATCTCAGATTGAGGCGCGGGTGCTCATGTTGTCTTCCAACAATATTCTTTCGCCTGCGCATGGGGACCCCATCATTGTGCCGACGCAGGATATCGTGTTGGGTATCTATTATATGACCCGTTCAGTCGATGGTGCAAAGGGAGAAGGAAAGATCTTTGCCAACCCTGAAGAAGTCCGCGCTGCCTACGATGCCGACCAAGTGGACCTTCATGCCAAGATCGTAGTTCGCATGGAGGGTCAACGGGTGGAGACAACCGTGGGGCGGGTGATCCTTCGAGAAGTCCTGCCTAATGAGACTGTTCTGGACTTG
>JASFIH010000032.1:0-7656 GCA_050122775.1 Deltaproteobacteria bacterium | reverse complement strand
TTTTTGGGTTTGGTGGGACGGTTCTTGGCTATGATGACACATCTGAGCCCATGCTTCCCGAGGGTCTGGTCATGGAGGACACATTCAAGCCCGGTATTGGACCGCCTGTAGGAGAGATCCAGATTGTTGAAGGAGAGGGCATTGTCATACATGCGGACATGGCGCGGGGTTACAGAGCTGAAAAAGGGCTACCGCTCTTCGAAGGGGATGCAATCGTCACCCTTGAAGCAGGACGGATAAGATTCATACTCAACGACGGGAGCATTTTGACCCTGGGCTCTGAAACCAAGTTGGTTATTAATCAGAGCATTTATGAACCGACAAAAAGGACTCGCTCCTCGTATCTCACCATGGGCTTGGGGAAAGCCCGCTTTTGGGTGACAAAACTCGTTGATTTCAAGCGCTCTGTCTTCAAGGTGAAAACTCCCACTGCTGTGTGTGGGGTAAGGGGCTCTGATTTCATAGGCATGACAACCCCAAACCGGAGCGAGATAACGGCTCTGGAGGAGACAACATTGGAGGTGTTCAGCCTGGCCTTTCCTGAGGAGGAACCTCTTGTCATTACGGACTTTGAGCGCGCTATAGTGGAGAAAGGGGCACGTCCCAGAAAGGAAAGTGTGATTCCTAAAGAAATAGAAAAGATGAAAGAGGATTTTGAATTCATCATCGCTCCGTCGCTTGTTGAGCCGGAGGAAGAATTGCCTGAAAAAGCAAAGAAGAAGCCCGCCGAGGAATCGGGTGAGATGCCTGTGGCAGGTATCTTGGTGCCAGATGAAGAACTGGTCATGCCTGAGCGCCTTGCAGAACCGGATGAGCTGCGAATACTGGATATCTTTGAAAGCCAGGAAACATCGCAATGGGAAGAAGAGTTTCAGGAAGTGGAAGAGGAGATCGCTGAAGAGGAGCATGAGGGCCTTGTGAGGGAGCTGGAACCTGCACTGGCTCCATTTCCCACCACGCCCGAAAACTAGTTTCAAAACCAGTTACAATGATTGTGAAAAATTTGTTGTTGCAGCAGGAGGTTCTGTATCTGCCTGCCGAGCGATAGGTTGTCTTGCACACTGCTCTGAGACGGTGCTGACGGATAGTCATATAGCGTTGTCGAAATCTGTATCGGAGGTCTTAGAATGAAAGAAAGATTGAATCTTCGGGGGTTCGGCCTGATTGCCGTGATGTGTTTGTTATGCTTGCTTCCGACTTCAATCTGGGCGGCTGACCGGTACGTTGATATCGTAGGTGGCAATGATAGCACCGGTGACGGTACTTCCGCAAAGCCTTGGAAGACCCTGCACACCGCAATTCCTTTGCTCGATAACGGCGACGTTCTGCATGTAGCTGAAGGGACGTACAGCGTGGGAAATGGGGAGAATGATTCTCCACTGACGATCGATCAGTCAAATGTATCGATTCACGGAGCCGGAGAGGTAGATGGCATCGAGACCACGATGATTGATGGTTCCGGGGCGACTTCTTGGGAATACGGTATCATTATTGCTGCTTCTCATGTCACTGTAGGGCAACTGGGTGTGGCGGCCTTTTCTGGCGGAGACCCATCTGCTGGTATCCGGATTTCTTCTGGGACTGGAAACGTCATCGAAGGCTGTACCATACAGGACACAGAAAGGGGGATCTTGATTCAGTCATCCAGCAGCGGGAATATCGTCCGAAATGAAACCCGGATCTCCTTTAATATAAACGGTGGAATTTGTATCAACAGTAACAGTGGGGCCAACCAGATATACGGCAACACCATTTACGACAACGGACCGGCTGGCATCGAAATTCAAAACGGAGCCGATTCGAATGCTATCCATAACAACCATATCTACGATAGTGACGGTTTCTCTCAGAATGTAGGGATTGATCTCAGTTATGCAGGAACTGGGAATAAAGTCTATGAAAACGAGATCCACGGCCACTACGATCATGGCATACAGGCTCAGAATTGCAGTCCAGAGATAAGGAAAAACCGTATTTACGACAATAATACGGGAATTTTCATGTATGCATTCTTTGGGACAGCCTCCCCCATTATTGTGAACAATCTGATCTACGCCACTGCCTCAAGCCTCGGCATGAGCAACGGCATCCATGTTGAAGCAGCCGAAAGTGGCATCTGCTCCCCCAATATTCACCACAATACTATAGACAGGGGAACCTCAACTGGAATCGACATCGTGCAAGCTGGGGGAGGGACCGCAAACCCTTCGATAAGATATAACATTATCACCAGCTTTGGCATGTACGGACTCAACTGCAGTACAGGGGCTGGTCCGACCATCGACTATAACAATGTGTGGAACAACACATCGGGCGACTATTCAATCTGCGGAGCCGGTTCCAATGATATTACACATGACCCTCTATACGCCAGCTACAGTCTTCAGGGTGACTCACCCTGCGTTGATGCCATCCCTTCGGGTGCGGCTGATCAAACCATTGGGGAGGACATAGACGGCAATCCGCGGCCCCAGGGAGATCGATACGACATGGGCTGTTATGAATATCGCGTTCCCATTCCCCAGTCTGTCCCCATTCCCCCGGGCACAGAAGTGGAGGATTACAGGATGGTTTCGTTCACCGTTCTTCCCGATGATCCCGCCTGCGTGAGCGTATTCGGTGACGAGATGGGCGGGGATTATGATGAATACAACTTCAGAGTGGGCGCCTATGACCCCACCATCGACGGTTATGTAGACTGTGGAAACGGCCTTGAGATCAAACCTGGGCGAGCTTTCTGGGTTCTTTCGAGGAATGGCGTTGAATTTACCGTCAATGGGCCCCCTGCAAGCATAAGCACTACTGACATTGAACTTTTTTATGATTCAATCAGTGGTAATGGCTGGAATCAAATAGGGTGTCCCAATGGTTTCAGCTATTCTTGGGATGACGTACAAGTGCTGGCATACAATACTGAAGGAAGTATTGTGGAGGGCCCTACAGCGGTGTCTGATCTCGCCGGCGACAATGACATGATTGACAAGAGATTGTGGCGATGGGACGCTGGGACATACCTTGATGACACCACCCTCATGGAACAAGGTGAAGGTTACTGGGTACGGGTGAAGAATCCGAATGTCTTTCTGCGGTTCCGTCAAGACGTACAGATAGAGCTGGCTCAAGTCTCGCATACGCGCATCATGTTTGCGAGCCTCTTGAATAGAGCGAAGACATGGATAAAGAGATGGGTTCTTACCCCCGAAACAGCCGTTGCTGATTCCGGCGATTCGCCACCGCTGCCGATGGCAGATTTTAGCGGAACAACCAATGATGCTGATTCCGAGGGAGGCGGTGGAGGTTGCTTCCTTCAGACGGCTGGAATGGATTGACCTACGCGTGAATGTCGGCCGGTGCGGGTCAGGTACTGGCCATTATTGAAGCCAATGCCTCTTTGGCCAGGTCACACACGCTGCGGAGAACAAGCTTGCGATTCAAATACAACGTGATCTGGGTGTCGTCCAGCAGGAGTTCTTTCAGCTTTGCCTCCGCCGATGTAGCCCGAAGTAATCCGACTGTCCACGCGGCCAAGCCCCGGACTGTGGCATCGGGGGAATCCAGAAACGAAAGAAGATGCGGTATGGCATCCTGGACAACATGGGGTCTTTGCTGAGCCACCCGTCCAACACCCCAAAGGGCGCCGCGCTGCAAAAGCGCATACTCCAGAAAATTGCCCTCCTCCCAGACATAAGAAATTAGGACACGGGCATATTCCTTTGCAAGGCCTTCGTGAGAGGCAATGACTTCACCCATAGCCTCAGGCACGCCCCAGCCAATGCCCCCCGACTCATCGTTTAGCATCCACATGAAACGGCGCATCACGACACGAGCCGCTTCCATATCCTTCTCGGCGAGATGTGATACCACCGCCCCCATCGCTGAAACAGCCCGCCATCTAATTTCTTCTTCGCTGCTTAGGAGATAGGAAAAGAGAGGATTTATAACCTGGCGAGCCGGAAGCTGACATAAATCAAGCAGTGCCTGGTCAAAATCATCTGAACGGAGAAGCTCTAGAACTTGGCGTTTCAGGGCCCGACCAGCCTGCTTTGCCTCACCCATTTCGCGAAGTGCCACGTCAAGCGTCTTCCCATCCAATACATCGGGAGCGACAATTCTTAATGCATTCTTCCACTTCTTCTTCCGGGTATTCCGCCAGTTCAACGACTTCAATGTAACCCACGTCATTCTTTCTGAAAACAGATGGGCACAATTCCACACAGGTTTCACAATCATCGCATTCACATAGATCAATTACCGGGATCTTCATTGTCTTGCCTTCATGAGCGCTATATAATTTTGAAAATTAATGTGAGTTGTTCCTGAGACGCAAAACTAGCCTGGAAGGGCCTGTGCCACCTTCTTGCCAAGTTCATAGGCTGCCTCAATCCCCTGGTCGTCCGGGACGTATTTTATCTTGAGCCCGGGATCGATCAGTTCAAACTTCATAGCCTCAAGTTCCTTGTTAATTAACTTGACGGCCTCTCCGCTCCATCCGTAGGAGCCGAAGGCAGCTCCGATCTTGTTTTTCGGTTTCAGACCCTTCATGTAAGTCAGGAAATCGCTCACCGTGGGAAAAAGGCCATTGTTCAAGGTTGGAGAACCGACCAGGACTGCGCCGGCATCCAAAACCTCGGTCATAACATCGCTCCGGTGGTAGGCTCGCAGGTGCATCGGTTTTGCCTCAACACCTTCTTCGCCGAGACTGTCCACAATGGCCTCTGCCATCTTTTCCGTGCTATGCCACATGGTATCATAGGCGACAACAGCCTTTCTCTTGGGTTTCTGCTCACTCCATCGTACATAAGCATTGATGATCTTGCTGGGGTCGTTGCGCCAGAAAATGCCATGGTCGGGACACACAATATCTAGTGCCAGTCCGACGCTTTTAACCTTTTCCACGAGTTTCAGAACGAGTGGGGCGTAGAGGAGCAGGATATTTGCAAAATATTTGGCAGCGTGTGGCATGATCGCATCCCCGACCTCATCGTCGAATCTCTCCATGCTGGCGTAGTGCTGTCCAAAAGCATCGCTTGAAAAGAGGAGTCGATCTTCCTTCACATAAGTAAACATGCTATCCGGCCAGTGAAGCATTCTCGTTTCCATAAAGGAGAGCGTCCTCTTGCCCAGACTCAGTTCTCCGCCATCTTCCACAGACTGGTAATTCCATTTCTGCCGAAAATGATGAGGGAGGTTCTTTAGACCCATTTTCGAACAAAACAAGGGTTTGTCCTCTCCGATTCTGTGCATGACCCTTGGCAGGCCTCCTGAGTGATCCATCTCGGTGTGATTACTAATGACGTAGTCGATTCTTCTCGGCTCTACAATACGACTGATACTCTCCATCATTTGGTTGACAAACCCTTCCTTGGTCGTATCAATGAGCGTGACCTTTTCATCCATGATCAAGAAGGCATTATATGTCGTTCCACGGGGAGTCAAATAGCCGTGCATGTCCCTGATATTCCAATCGATAGTGCCCACCCAGTAAATATCCTTCACGATTTCCAATGGTTTCATGTTGGTTTCCTTTGTTAATCGGTTTGTGTGCGACCTCTTTCAAACCGAGGCAACGCATCTATCGCTGATTGATAATATAGTCATAGGCTGCCAGGGCTGCTTTGGCCCCTTCGCCAGCCGCCACAATCACCTGTTTGAATGGCACATCGGTGACGTCTCCGCATGCAAAGACCCCAGCAACCCCTGTTCGGCATCTGGAGTCAACCACTATTTCTCCTATGTGGTTGGTATTTACTGTGTCGATGACCATCTCAGAGTTGGGGAGCAGCCCAATCTCCACGATGACACCCTGCACATCGAGTCTTTTCACTTCACTGGTTTTCAATGACTCAACCTCAATCGCCTCGACTGCGGATTCGCCCACAATCTTGAGAATCTTGTGTTCGGTCAAAACCTCCACTCCCGGCTGCCCCATGACTTTATCCTGAAGTATAGGATCGCCAGTCAGCTGTGTTAAAGATACCACGTATACTTTCTTGGCCACTTTCATGAGGTCAATGACTGCTCCCAGTGCCGAATTTCCGCCGCCTGCCACGGCAGTGGAAAGGTCTGCAAACAAGGGTGCATCACAGGTGGAACAATATGTTACCCCCATGCCGATCAGCTCTTTTTCCCCGGGCACATTAAGGGGTTTTGGGCGTTTTCCCGTGGCGATAATGACCGTCTTGGCGAGATAGCTCTTTTCATCACTGGTGGTGATCCTCTTGATCTTTCCCGCCAGTTCCATCGACTTAACTTCGATGCCTATGAGCTTTTCAATGGTATATTTCTCCACGTGTTTCTCAAACTTGGTGATCAGGTCGGCAGTTTCAATATAGCTAAAACCAAGGTAGTTATCGACATCGTAAGTCCATGCTACCTGTCCACCAATGTCGCTGCTAATGATGAAAGTCTTCAGGACCTTCCGGGCGGCGTAGATGGCAGCACTCAAACCAGCCGGCCCGCCACCAACAATGATCACATCGTAGACGGAGGACAAGGGCCTTTTGTCATCCAGTCCGAGCTTCTTTCTTAACTCACCGGTGGCTTCAAGATTGACCAGGTCGCTATACCCGCCAATTGGCTCATTTCCAACCAGGATTTGAGGCAGCGATCCGCTGCCGGTTTTTTGTTTCATTTCCTTCCAGAGATCTGAACCCGGCTGGGCCTCAATTTCTTCAAAAGGAATGGCCCTCTCTTCTAAGAATGATTTGGCCTTGCCACAAAAGGGGCATCCCTCTATTGTATAAATAGTCACCCCTTCCATCGCAGCAACCATCCCTTCTCCTTTCATGCTGTGGAAAGCATCGAGAGCTTTGCAGAACGTCTTTTCACTAAGCAGTCAGAGACATGAAGAGGATCACTGATGCCCGCTAAACTTCTGAACTTTGGCTCAAGCACCGGAGAGCTGATTCAAGGCGGTCACGGTCAAAGCCGACCATGACTTCGTTGCACACAGATATGACGGGCACGCGAAGAGCACCGCCAGATATTTTTCGCATTTCTTCCAAAGCCGCCTTGTCTTTGTTCACATCGAAAGCGGTGTATTCAATCCCCTTTTGCGAAAGGAACTCCTTCGCCATCTTGCAATATGGTCAGGTCGGCGTAGTATAGATCTTCACCTCTTTGCTCATAACAGACTCCTTCATTCCAACCGCCATAGCGAGGCCGTTTTCCGTGTCTGATTCGTCAGGAAAGCAGCGATATGCTATTTGCTGAGGCCGCGCCCAACGGCCTACTCCTTCTCAAACTGATCCTGTGATGCCCCACACACAGGGCAGACCCAATCATCAGGAAGGTCGTCAAAACTTGTACCCGGTTCAACCCCGTTATCCGGATCTCCCAATGTTGGATCATACACATAGCCACAGACTGAACACACATAACGATCCATGAATCAAGACCTCCTTTCTCAAAACAATGCCGTCCTGACCGCTTTGCCCTCAGTAAATCTTTGTGCTGAGCAGCTTGCCCACTCTGACTTCTATATCGTCTCTAACGTTGCGAACGAAGTCAATCGATTTCCCGTATGGATCTGGGAGGTCCCATTGCTGCGTTTTCGAGCCGGGGAAGTGGGTGTCCTTTTCCTTAACTCCCATTGATACGATGAGGTCCGGTCTTCCATGACGAAGGATTTCCTCCACTGCCTTTGGCTTCCGGAAG
>JASFIH010000031.1:0-7782 GCA_050122775.1 Deltaproteobacteria bacterium | reverse complement strand
ACCGAGATCCAACAAGTCGTGCTTCAATACGGCAAAGCCCAGAATAAACATGGGTATGAATACGAGGTTCCCCAACGGATACGAGGCGATGCCAGCCAAGGGTAACAAATCGAACTGGGCCAAGAGTGCAGCCATACCCAGACCTAAGATGATATATTTTATCTTATTCTTTCGATCCGGGTCTTGCTCCTGGTCCAGACCCCGAAAGAGCAGATAAAGACAGAAGACCACGCTCAGGGTGCTGGCAGCCCCGAACCCATATATCAGGGGCCCTCCCCGAGCATAATAACCGAAGAAATATTGCGTCACCCCCGCTATGTAATACTCCCCCTGCGTAAAGAGGCTCAAGCACCCGCTAAAGGCGTAGGCAATGACAACCACCCATCTCTGCCTTGTCATCTTGAGAAAAGCATAAGTGAAGTGCAAATACACTGGGATGAAGAAGACCACAAAAGCATGATCTATACGACTGATTCGCAGGACGAGAGCAGGGTCTGTGAGGACTGAAGCCAAGGCCTTATCAAGGCTAAGGAGTCCTCCCAAAATACAGATGGCAGAGAGAAGCAGATTGATCTTCTGACCCCTTCCCTTGATCAGGGCCAAACCTGCCAGACCAAACAGGGTCAGAAGGCTGACAAAGGGCGGGATCGCCCAGAAACTCAGCTCAACGGGTAAACGGTTCATGGTACTCACCCCATAACACACGACTTTGTTGGCTAAAATGAATTTCCGACCAGCCCGGAACCCATATGCCTAAGTGATCAAAACGGTCAAGAGAAATGCTTCCTGTCCTGGCTGGTCCTGATGTGACGCTGATTTGAAAAGATGCGGAGATTCCCGAAGGCCAAAGCACATTGATGAGGACAGCAAAAAGCGGGCAGTGCGGGCTGAAGAAGACATTGATGTTGTGGTGCGCTTTTGATATCAGTGATCTCCGAAAAGTTGATCGCCATGGCAACCAAACGGTATTTGGATTGTCCTTCACACAAGAATCCGTCTTAAAGATGTGGATCAGGGTTCAAGGCAATCCTTGATGGACTTGACCGAAACCTCAGGTCGGTTCGGAGGCAAGAGATGGGAAAATTAACAGGGTTTTTAAGAAAATTGGCTGGGGTTGGCAAAGGAAAGAGAAGCAAGACGCAAGGTTTTGAATTGAGCGATGACGTGAAGAAAGAAATCCTTCAAGGCTTGGGCATGCAGCCAACAGATGATTTGCACTTCAAGCGAGGTGAATCTGACAAGAAAGGCGATCAGGAAAAACCGGATCATTGAAACTTAATGTGCTCCTCACGTGATCGCAGTCATATACACTTTCTGATCCACGCTCTGGAGAACACAATGGTAAGGCACCGCGCAATAGTGGCATTTATCATTTTTGTTATGGGGTCAATACCCACCTCCTGTTTTGCTGGCAATGGAAACAAAGAGACTTATGTCAACCAACTTGGGATGGAGTTTGTTTTCATTCAGGCATGTACCTTTATGATGGGAAGTCCAGCTCATGAGCTGGGACGAAATCCCGATGAAGTTCAACACAAAGTGAAACTGACAAAGTCTTTTTATATGCAGAGGTCAGAGGTCACCCAGGGACTGTGGTTTCGGGTGATGGGGATGAATCCATCGCACTTCCGGGACTGTGGGGACGATTGCCCTGTGGAGTTCATTTCCTGGAATGACTGTCAGGGATTTTTGAAGCGTCTGAACGAGCAAGAAGGGGGAAATAGGTATCGTTTGCCTACGGAAGCGGAGTGGGAATATGCATGCCGGGCTGAGAACGCATCGGCTTTTGCCAATGGCACCATCACGCAGATAGGCTGCGGCTATGATAAGAATTTGGACGCCATGGGCTGGTATTGCGGAAATTCCGGGAAGAAACCGCATCCCGTAGCAGAAAAGACGCCCAACGCATTTGGACTTTATGACATGCACGGAAACGTGTGGGAGTGGGTTCAAGATTGGTATGACGAATACCCGTTAGAGGATGTCAGTGACCCAAGGGGCCCTGCGTCTGGCTCCAGCCGGGTACTTCGGGGGGGTGGCTGGCATGAGGACACTGAGGGCTGTCGATCGGCTGTTCGTCTGGGACGCCCGCCTGACAGCAAGGCGGGCACTCTTGGTTTCCGTGTCGTCAGGGACCCTTAAGGCCTTGTCTCTTTGTTGAGTATTCCTTCCCTTATTGCGACATAGTTCTGATACATCGGTATTTTGAGAGCTTATTGCACAACGTCTTTTCACTTATGTATGTGAACCTTTTGACCCCCCCTATGGACTTGCTCACCAAATCCTAGAAACTCGGCCCAAGGGCCTCAAACACCTATGAAAAAGCGTACCGTCAAGCAAAAAATACTCAAAGAACCTGAGACCCGACCAGAGCCAGACCTTATGAGTCTGGCGTAGGGAGGGCAACTGGTTTTGGGTTCGTCGCCAAACACCTATGCGTGTTCACCACGAGAGTGTCACATTATCGTGAATTCGATAATCGGCGTCCCAATCAGTTCATCGGCCTCGTCAATGCGGGCCATGTTTGAGTATGGGCTACGCCACATTTGGATAAGTCTCCAAATAAGGTGTTTGATTTCTTAAGACGAAGTAGACATATTGCAAGATCTTGTGAGCCGTGGCCACAATGGCCTTTTGATAGCCTGATTTTACAATGCGTCGACGGAAAAACAGGTTTAGTCGGCAATGCTTCATTCTTGGGATCGCCTGTGCTGCTTCGACTAAAGCGGTTCTCAAATAGACAGATCCCTGTTTGGTGATTCGACCTGTGTGCGTCTTTGCGCCGCTGGCATTGAGGCTGGGAACCAAGCCGGCATAAGAGGCCAGGTTGCGAAAAGACGGAAAACGACCAATGTCTTCGATCTCAGCAACAATGAACATGGCGGTAATGGGTCCAATACCCGGGATGGTGACCAACAGGCTGGCCATAGGATGATCCTTAGCCAGTTTGTTGACCGCCTCAGTCAAGGGCTCGATGCGCTCCTGTAGGTGCTGGTAGAGGCTAAGCAAGTTGTCTACTTGGAATCGATGGTGGTCAGGCAGTTGAATTTGCTCCAAGTATTGGAGCCCCTTAACACCAAAAAGATCGCTGAACGGCGTTGGGCTGTTATTCTTTGCCAGGATTGAGTGAACCCTATGCTTCATGCGGGATGCATCTCGAACCAATTTCTGGCGATGACGTACCAATTCTTTGAGCTTTCGGGTTTCTATGCTGCTTACATGGACAGTGGCTACCAAGTTTGCCCTGAGCAGTTGTGCCAGCATGTGCGAATCAAGCTTGTCGTTTTTGATCCTCGCCGAGGCAATGGCCTTGGTCTTGACGGGATTGGAAACAATCATCTTATAGCCATTGTCGGTCAGCAGATCATAGAGCCAGTACCACGACGCGCAGGACTCAATGACAATCTTGGTCTTTTGATCCAAGGCAGCAAAGTAATCCAGGATGACTTGGGGGTCATTTCTAAGGTTGGCCCTGGAAATCACTCGGCCCCCTTCATCAATGGTGGTGATAAAACACGTTTTCTTATGCAGGTCGATTCCGGTAAAATACATTGTGGCTACCTCCTTTGTTTGGTTTTTTTCTCCTTGGACCCACCTTATCACGGGGTCCCAGAGGAGGTAGCTTTTTCATATGATCAGTCTACATTTTTACGCTTCGCCTCGCCAAGAAGGCTAAACAAAATGATCAAAATGGCTCGATCGGAGGCGTGTATCCTCCATTTTAGCGGTTTGGGGCACACGTGGCAGCGTTGGCAAGAAATCTATCATTGTGATATGTGAGGTTATCTAGAAGAAATAACCCGACCCCTCATCTGAATACCCATCGGCGGGTTTCCGTGAAAACCGCATTTTTGTATACGGAAAAGTTTTTTGCTTATGACTACGGGAGAAGTCATCCGCTGAGGATTGAGCGGTTGCGCCTCACGTATGATCTTTGCAACGCCTATGGCCTTTTCGGTATTCCTGATGCAGCCCTTGTAGAAAGCCGACCTGCATCCGAATCAGAGATCCTTCGCTTTCACGCACCCGAATATATTGAGGTCTTGAAGAGCGCCAGCTGCGGCCGGAGCGCCGGCAGTTTTGCCTATGGCCTCGGACCGGGGGACAATCCCGTCTTTCCCGGGCTGTGGGAATGGTCTCAGCTGCATACGGGTGGTTCGCTTCAATGTGCTGAATTCGTCTCAGGAGGCAAGGCCCGGATTGCCTTTAACATTGCAGGGGGGTTGCACCATGCCGGGGCGCGTCGGGCCTCGGGCTTTTGTTATGTGAACGATCCGGTCCTGGCCATTTACTCCCTATTGGATAGAGGAAAACGGGTCCTCTATCTGGATATAGACGCCCACCACGGAGACGGAGTCCAGTGGGCATTCTATGAAGACCCCAGAGTGTTGACGGTGTCGTTTCATCAAGACGGCCGCACGCTGTTTCCCGGCACAGGCGGACTCGCCGAGATCGGTCGGAATGAAGGCCTGGGGTATGCCGTAAACGTACCCATGCTCCCTGGTACGGACGATCAGGTATTCTGGAGGGGTTTCAGCTCGGTCGTTCCTGTGCTCATGGCACGGTTCAACCCGGATGTGGTTGTCTCGCAGCTTGGGGTGGACACATTTCTGGACGATCCGCTGGCCTCCCTCGAACTGACGACGAATGGCTTTTGCCAAGTTATTACCTACCTGACCCAACAGGGTCTTCCCTGGGTGGCATTAGGGGGCGGGGGCTACAACCCGGCCAGCGTGGCGCGTGCATGGACCCTTGCCTGGGGCATCATGAATGGGATTGATTTGCCCAACGAACTCCCCGAATCCATGGTCCAGCGTTTGTCTTCCCAAGGCTATCGTGGGAAAACACTTCGAGACGCCGAACACCGGAGTCGCTGGCAAGCCAAATGTCGTCCTCACGTGGAAGAATGCCTGGCATATTTGGAGGCAAGGGTTTTTCCGAAAATCGCGTAAGGCCGAGGGGTTTGGACGGTGAAAGCCTTTATATTGACCCTGGCATATCAATCTGTTAAATATTGAATATATGGGTGGGATGGAGGATTGGCGCAGCCTTTTTTAGGCGCCTTTGTTCTGCTAACTCAAGGGGTCGCTGATACGATCGTGGGCAGGTGGCCTAACGCAAACAGGAGGTTCCCTTTTGGGTAAGCGCATCTGTGTGATTGATGGCCAGGGCGGTGGTATTGGAAGCGCCATCATCAAAAAACTGCGAGAAGTGTTTGAGGAAACCGTGGAGATCATTGGGCTCGGGACAAACGCCATTGCCACTGCGCAGATGCTCAAGGCGAGGGCAAATCGCGGGGCTTCGGGAGAAAACGCCATTGTTCGCTCGGTCTTGCAGGCTGACCTCATTGTGGCCCCCATAGGGATTGTGATGTCGCATGCCATGATGGGCGAGGTTACACCGAGGATTGCCGAAGCCGTGGCTTCATCCCCTGCGAGGAAACTTCTTATTCCGCTGACCCAGGAAAATGTGGAGATAGTCGGGCTGCCACGCACCCCATTGCCACCACTGATTGAAACGCTTATCGAAAAGCATTTGAAGGAGCTGGTATCTGAAGATGTGTGAAGCGAATGCCTACATCATCCGCGACGGAGAGGAAGTGCTTGTTATGGAGGCGGTTGACAAGATTGAACCAGAAGATGAAGGCCTCCGACTTGTTAACATTTTTGGGGACCAGAAGTTCGTACACGCCCACATCCATGCCCTCTTCTTCGCCAGTCACAAGATTCTCCTGAAGGAATAGCACCAACGCGACGCACAACGACGCTCCTGAACCCAAATAGTGAGCGCATTCCCCGCAGGTTCTGCCTTACGGCAGTGCTTGGCGGGCTGCGGGGAACTTCAATCTCTGCAGGTGCCTGAGCCCATGAATCCAACCACAGTTACCAGGTAGGCGTATTGTTGAAGCTCAAACTCGCCAAGACGGCAGGTTTCTGTATGGGTGTCCGCAGGGCGGTCGAGATGGTCCTGGATGCTGCCAACAGGCAGCAAGGTCCCATATATACGTATGGCCCGCTTATTCATAATCCCCAGGTCCTGGAAATTTTGGCAGAAAAGGGTGTAACTGTCCTTCATGATACGGCTGAGGGCAAGTCTGGAAGCATCGTCATTCGAGCCCATGGGGTGCCTCCCCAGGTCAAGGAGGCCCTCCTTGACGCAGGACATACCATCATCGACGCAACGTGTCCGAGGGTAATCAAAGTCCAGAGAATCATCAGTAAATATGCCAAACAAGGCCATGGTGTCATCATCGTGGGTGACAAGGAACATCCCGAGGTCATGGGCCTCCTTGGGTATGCCGAAGGGAGAGGCTATGTCATCACCCACTTGGACGATCTTACTGAACTTCCCCTTCTTGAACACGCCATCGTGGTAGCCCAGACAACCCAGGACGGCCATCTCTTTGATAACGTTGCCCGCACCATCGCCGAACGGTTTCCGCACTGGAAGGTCTTCAATACCATCTGCGATTCAACCCTAAAACGCCAGGCTGAAGTCAGGGAAATGGCGAAAAGCGTGGATGCTATAGTCGTGGTGGGGGGGCACGACAGCGGGAACACGCAGCGACTAGCGCAGGTGGCCACACAAGAAGGGGTGCAAAGCTTCCATGTGGAGAGCGAGGCAGAACTCGACTGCGCTGCCATCGAGCCGCTGAATGCTGTGGGAATCACGGCTGGGGCGTCTACGCCCAACTGGGTCATCAAGAACATCTACAGGACGCTTGAGGCCCTCCCACACCAGGCACGGCGTTGGCGCTTTGCGGTCTTCAGGGCACAACGGTGGTTGCTCCTGAGCAACCTCTACCTGGCAGTGGGTGCGGGATGCCTGAGTTACACGTGTGCCTTGCTGTCGGGCATCAGACCAGCCTTTGCTTCTGCCCTGATGGCAACTTGCTATGTCCTGTCCATGCATATATTGAACAATTTTATTGGAAGGGAAGCGGTTCGATACAATGACCCGGACCGGGCCAACTTCTATGAATCCAATCGTGTGATACTTCTCAGCCTCGCTATTATCTCGGGCGCCGTGGGACTCTTCATGGCATTTACCCTGGGCCCTGTGCCGTTTCTGGTTCTCTGCATCATCAGCCTGCTGGGTGTGCTCTACAAGGTGAAGATCATTCCCGGGGGAATAACGTTAGGGAAGAAGATCCAGCGGATCAGTGACGTGCCAGGGTCTAAGACCGTGTTGATTGCTCTTGCGTGGGGTATTGTGACAGGGGTTCTCCCTTACCTCTCCGTATCTACCCGGATGACCGCAACAATGCTTTTTGTCTCCCTTTGGGCGTCTGTCATGGCTTTTATCCGGACCGCTTTTTTCAATATCCTGGACATGCAGGGCGACCGGATTGAAGGTCAGGAAAGCCTTCCCATCGTGCTGGGAGAAAGAAAGACATTTCGCCTGCTGAAACAACTCCTGGTCATCTTTCTGGTGGCGCTCATTTTGGCCCCGATGACCCATCTCACCACGACTTTGGCTTATGGCATGATCCTTTCGGTCTTTTATATGGCTGGAGTCATTATGGCTTTTCAGCAGCAGTGGGTCTTTCCCGGCTTCCGATTCGAGTTTCTGGTGGAGACCCTCTTCGTCTTTACAGCGGTTGTTTCTGGCGTATGGCAGCTCATTGCCTGAGGCGATTACGCCTCACAGATGTGTTCTGCTTGGTCTCACGGAGCACGCCTCCGCTCTCGCAGGTTTGCCCATTGTTGAGCTTTCCGATGGCTCGCTCCGCTAAAATGAAAAAACGCGTATCGCCTTGTGGGACTCAGGTAGTTGAGGGGT
>JASFIH010000030.1:0-7813 GCA_050122775.1 Deltaproteobacteria bacterium | reverse complement strand
TGTCCGGTCATGTCGAGGAGATCCTATCCCTTTGCGGGTGCAAACGCTATAGGCATACTGCTCACCGGAATGGGCAACGATGGAAGCAACGGGGGGCAGCCGAGATCGTGGCGGCCCTGGAGGATATAGGGGATATTGTCCTTTCTGCGCTAAAAGTGTAATAGTAAGGAAGGCATCCTGCTTGTGTGTGGTGCGGAAGGGGGAATATTGGTGATATCTGATAGAGCGTCTTTCGGATTGCTATGGTTTTGATCTCACCGCAATTGAGGTGAACGGCAATATCGAGGGAATTCCCTGTCCCGACTTCTCAGGGCTGGGGGCAGCTCCATTCTGCCATACGGAGAAAGTCCAATGGGCAAGATACTTATTGTAGATGATAGTCGACTGATCGCCCACGTTGCAAAGACAATGCTGACCAAACGGGGACACGAGGTCATTTTGGCGCAGGACGGAAAAGCTGGTTTTGAAGCAGCCAAGTCTGAACAGCCGGACGTCATCCTTTTGGATTTGGTTATGCCCGTTATGGATGGGTACGAGGTTTGCGAACATTTGAAGGCGGATGACAGGACCAAGGACGTACCTATCATTATGGTGACATCTAAAGCCGAGGCGGCAGACAAGGTTAAGGGACTGGAAATGGGTGCTTTGGATTACGTGACCAAGCCCTTTGACGAGGGAGAGCTGCTGGCCCGAGTGAATATTCACTTGCGATTAAGGGAGCTTTACGAAGCAGTTCAAGAGCAGAATCGGCAACTTCAGGAAGTGGCAAACCGAGATGGACTAACGGGCCTTTATAATCACCGGTATTTTCACGAACAACTCTCACAGGACTTCCTGCGTGCCAAACGCTATCATGAGAGTATGTCGTGCCTTCTATTCGATATAGACCATTTCAAGAAATTTAATGATACATATGGCCATCAAACCGGCGACCTCGTGTTGAAAGCCTTGTCAAATGTGATCCAGCGTTTCACAAGACAAAGCGATCTCGCGGCCAGATATGGGGGTGAGGAGTTTGCCATTGTCCTATATCATACAGCCGTGAATGCTGCTCGTGAGGCGGGAGAACGCCTCCGACAGAACGTGGAAAGGAGCGCCGTGGAAGACAATGGCAATGTGTTGCGTGTAACTATCAGTGTCGGGATTGCTGCATTTCCTCATAAGAATATCCACGATGCAAAGCAGCTTATTGAGTATGCTGATCAGGCACTTTACAAGGCCAAGGAAAATGGTAGAAATCGGGTAGAGGTTTTTGATGGTTGATCACTTGCGGGTGAGCTGCAAGGCGAGCCTATTCCGTGCAAGTTGGCTTGTTTCCATCCATAAATGGCCCTTTTTCCTCTGAGCAGCGTTCTCCGCGGGTTCGTGCCTGCGACGTACCCTGAGTACGCCTCTGAGCAAACCTTTGTGCGGCCTTGCTCAGAGAAAAAAACTGCCGGTTTATGAATTGGAAACTTACGCCAGTGTCCATTGATTGTTTCAGAGTCGTGGATGGACAATAGCTTACGGGAGAGAGACTTGGCCAAGCGAACCTTCAGAGTGCCAACCAAGCAACAGATCCAGGAAATCAATCAGCTCCAGCGCGACCATTTCAGTCAACGCATACACGTTTTTGACCCACCTTTGCCGGAAGGCGTACCAGAACGTCTGAAGAAGATTGTTGCATCGGCCAAGATAGTCAAAGACGACACGGTTCTCGACGTTGGCAGCGGCACGGGGATATTGATTCCTTTGATTCAAGCATATGAACCGAGTACCATTTATGCTTGCGATCTTTCAAAGACCATGTTGGAACACCTTCATAAGAAGTATCCATATGCGAAGACCATTGCTTCGGACATTCGAGATCTCACCCTGCCCGGTCAGAGTATCGATGTGGTCTTTGTGAACGCTTGTTATTCCAATATTGTAGACAAGCCCGCAAGCTTCAAGAATATTAGTCGTATGATGAAATCGGGGGGCCGACTTGTTATCAGTCATCCTATGGGGAAGTCATTCATAGATTTCCTGAAGAAGAGTTCTCCATTTGTATTGGACGACTTTCCAGAAAAGTCCGAGGCCGAGACCCTGTTCAGCCCTTACGGACTAGCCATTCAAGTCTTCGTTGACGAACCGAAGATCTATGTTCTGGTGCTGACAAAAGGGCCTGTTTCAATGACCCAAGCCAACCTTGACCTCCCTTTTCCTGCGCCTTGACATCTCTGTCGGCCTATAATAGCCTCTTAATTGGAAACGCGACTTCTCAATTTACTTGTTGTCATTGTGGAAAGAGGCGCAACACGATTTCAGAAGGCCTGTCCATGCTCCGAGCCCAACGGACAAAACCCCATAACACCGATCCCGTTTTCTTGGGCTTTACATGGATTGAGAATGCCATTTTGGAATACCGCAAGGGCAACCGGAAATTTCGATCCTTGAAGAGTCGCTATATCGTATTCCCAGAGCGAGAGTTTGCGGCAGCTCTCATGCACCTTTATGTCGGCAACTTTTCTCTCAATGAAATTGCCGGCATGGTTTCAACCCCACCAGCAAAATTGGCCTTCTTGCGCACCCAAATAGATTTCATGACCCTCGTTGACAGCCTGAAGGCGTTGTTTGCCCGTTTTTTTAGGGAGAATCTCATATTGAACGAATACCCGCTTGCCGATTATGCTTCCATCGCCAGTGAATACGCTGTCTTCGAAGAGCTTGCAAGGAATCAAATTCGCGTCCCACTGTTCAGACGCATGAAACAGCTTGCAGACGCTATATCGGACAAGGAACACCACCAGCTTCCCATAGATGTATACGATCTGAGAACCTTTAAGAAGTTGTTCAGTTTCTTTGTTTTTGAAGAATGTTTTCTCCAGGCTTTGACAAAGCCCTCTTTTCCTCAACTCAAACAGGTCGCCAGGAAAATCGTTTGGTTCAGGTTGGGGGAAGACTACGACGCCTTGGATTCTTTGCTTGCTACTGGGGTTGTCTGGCCCGACGTGAAGAATGAACTTAAGACGCGCTTTCAGTCTTTGAACCTTTTATAATCGTTTTTTGGCCGGCATGCCGGTCTGTGTGAAAGGAGGGCCCAATGAGAACCACGCTAAGCATCATTAAGGCAGACATTGGCAGTGTGGGTGGACACATTGCCCCCAGCAGACAATTATTTTCAATTGTGAAGGACCACGTGAAAAACGCCTCACCCTCGCTCATCGATGATGCCTTCATTTCCAGCACCGGGGATGATATCGCCATGTTGATTTGTCACCAGCACGGCGTGTTGAACGAAGACGTACACAGGCTCGCATGGGATGCCTTTCTGGAGGGGACCAAGCGGGCCAAGCAGCAAGGTCTCTATGGTGCTGGACAGGATTTGCTCAAGGATGCCTTTTCCGGAAATGTGAAGGGGATGGGACCCGCAGTCGCCGAGATTGAATTTGAAGAACGTCCGAACGAACCTTTTCTCATGTTTGCCGCCGACAAAACCGATCCAGGTGCCTATAATCTTCCTTTGTACCTGGCTTTTGCGGATCCCATGTACAATTCGGGTCTGATCCTTTCGCCTAAAATGGAGAAGGGCTTCCGGTTTACGATCATGGATGTTTCACACACTGAGGGAGACAGGGTTATCGAGCTGAATTCACCGGAAGATATTTATGACATTGCGGCGCTCTTGAGAGACAACCAACGCTTCGTGGTCGAGTCGATTCATTCTCGAGAAGATGGGGAACAGGTCGTCTCGGTGAGTACAACACGCCTTCACAATATTGCCGGCAAGTATACCGGCAAGGATGATCCGGTCATGCTTGTGCGCGTGCAGGGCTCTTTTCCAGCAACAGGGGAGGTCCTGGCGCCCTTCACCATCTGTCATTATGTGGCGGGATTCATGCGCGGTAGTCACACAGGTCCGTTAATGCCTGTAAAGCGTAATACCACGGTATCTTTCTTCGATGGTCCCCCCATTGTCTCCTGTTTGGCCTTCTGTGTTCATAACGGAAAGCTGACATATCCTGCTGACGCCTTTGATCATCCGTTCTGGGATCATATCCGAGAAAAGGCCTCTCGCAAGGCCTACGAGATCAGAGAACAAGGATTTTCGGGTGCAGCCATGCTCCCGTACTCTGAACTTGAATATGGTGGAATCGTCAAGAAGATGGAAAAGCTTGAGCCAAGGTTTAAGGTCCGCGCGTCGTGAGTGGCGTCTGGAAGTTCTCATAAATATGTTTCGGTCGGCCTCAAGGACCGCTCCTCATTTGAAATGCAATATATTTATGAGAATCAACATGAAAGGCGCATCTGCGCCATATGGTGAATGAGGAGGTGACTTATTCCACGGAAAAACTCAGCAGGCGTAACAGGACTTGGGCTGTTCTCGCAACTTGTGTCCTGCTCTTGATCCTTGCTGGGTTGGGGTATCTTGCTGTCTATCGGCCCGTGATTGTCCTGGATTCCGATCATGAGCGGTTTCAGGTTAGTAATAGCGGGGGCACCGATGCTCTTATTTACAGGGTGGACGGGTTTTGGTACTGGGGGGGGCAGGTGGCGCTGGTGTCAAATATGCCCGGCATCCATCAGCGGATCGCATCGGGGGCAGGGCCGGCCACATTAGAGATCCCTAAAATGCCCCCTCCCGGTGAGCGTATTGCTCAACAGGGGCCTTTCTACATGAAGCTTGTTTTGCGCTACGGCATTCCCGGTATTCCTATATTCAGATTTACCACCCCATTATATTTTCACTATGATGCTGTTGGAAAAACATGGAAAGCAGAAGACCACATTCCTCCGGAATATAGGGCCCTCGGAAACGTCCCAATAGGCAAAGTAGATTTTGTCGAAGTCGCATTCTAGGAGTATTCGGCACAAACTCCAATGTCACGACCTCAGGAAATCACGCTGTACAGACCTAAAGGACTTCATTTCTGGAAGCCGAAGGTCAAGTACGCCCAAGGTTGCCTCCTTGATGGAAAACGGCATGGGACCTGGACGTTCTGGTACAGAAGCGGACAGAAACAACTGATGGGTGAGTACACAAGGGGGGAAAAAGCGGGCACTTGGACCAAATGGGACACGTCCGGCGTAAGGATCACAGAAGGCGGGTTCTTGCACGGAAAGATGCACGGAGTCTGGACCGACTGGTATCCCAACGGACAGAAGGCACAGGAAAGCCGCTGGTATTTTGGTAAGAGGGACGGCAAATGGACACGCTGGAGTTCGAATGGCGCTTTGGAAGAAATTCAGACCTATGATCACCGCCATGAAGTGGACAAAGGGTACTCCATTCATACGGATCTTGAGGAAATGGAGATAGTCCGGGAGATCCACAAAGGAAACCTTCAGAGGAACTGGGAGATGCTTGTAGGTAAGTATGTGGGGAGCCTCGTGAAGCCCTGGCACATTGCATGTTGGGTGTTGGTCTTTGTTCCAACTTTTGGGCTGATAGACGCCAAGACAGCATGGCATAGTGCGGGCCTCGCAGGGATTTTGGCGCTTTTCGTTACAAGCATCCTGGCATGGACCTTTGACAGCAAGAGGCACGGCGAGTAGATCTGAATCGTATTCACCGGGATGGACTCACGGGGTTTTAAGGGAACAATTGGGCTATGGTGGCCGCCCCTTTAAAGAAAAAGGCCTTGAAAAGGCGTGGGAGTTCGCTCAAGCAACGGATCGTATCCGTTGTGGTGATCGTCGTCCCCGCCCTAATCATCATTGCCTGGTTGGTTATGACTTTAATTTATCATGAGCCCTCGGCTAACAGATAGTGGCTAGCCGCCCAAAACAATACTTCACAAGACGACTATCTTTAACACAGAAAATTCGGGTACATGATCTGACAAGGTATCGTCCTATGTCGCCTAAGCCAAGTTACCAAGAGCTGGAAAAGAGGGTGAGGGAGCTGCAACAAGAAGTCTCCCAACTCAAGAAGGCAGAAAAGGAGGTACGGCAATCTGAACAACAATGGCGTTCGCTGTTGGAAGATGCCCCGGCTCAGGTCATTATCGTAAATCGTGACGGCATTATTCAATATGTCAATTTCACGGTTTCACCTCTTGAGGTGAAGAAGGTTGTTGGCACGAGCCAGTATGACTACATGCCACGTGACTATCACAAGGTGGTAAAAAAAGCTTTGGATAGCGTCTTCAGGACTGGCCAGAGCATCGACTATGAGATTGAAGGCGTTGGTCCTGACGGGCAATCTGCCTGGTACATGAGCCAAGTGGGGCCTGTCAAGCGCGGCCGAAAAGTCGTCGCCGCGGTAATAATCCCACGAGACATCACAGAGCGCAAGAAAGTAGAGAAAGCATTAAGAGAATCCGAAGAAAGATACAGGTCTTTGTTTAACGGCGCAGCTGAAGGGATTCTTGTTGCGGACATCAAAACGAGAACCTTCAAGTATGCCAACCCGGCCATATGCAGGATGTTGGGTTACACCGAGAAGGAACTCGTAGGTATGCGCGTGAATGACATTCATCCGCAAAAGGCGTTGAAGAGTGTTCTCTCAGAATTCAAAGCCCAGGCAGCCGGGGTGAAATCATTGGCGCCAAATATTCCCTGTTTACGAAAAGATGGTACAACACTGTACACAGATATCAATACTACAAGTATTTTCATCGACGAGACAAGATGCAACGTTGGTTTCTTTACAGATATCACTGAGCGCAGGAACGCGGAGCAGCAAATCAAGGATAGACAAAAGGTTTTGGAGGCGAAGACTGTCGAGCTTGCAGAGCTGAATACGGCTTTAAGGGTTCTGCTGAGGCAAAGAGACCGGGATAAGTCAAACCTTGAAGAAAAGGTGTTGTTGAATATTCGAGAATTTGCCTTGCCATACATAGATAAACTGCGCCAGAAGGTCTCTGGAACTGATCAAGTTGCGTATCTAAACATCGTTGAGTCTAACCTGAACGATATCACTTCAGGGTTTGCTCAAACGTTGTCTGTGAAGTATTCCAGCCTCACTCCCACAGAAATACAAATATCACATCTCATCAGGCAGGGCAGAACCACAAAAGAGATAGCAGAATTACTGAGCTTGTCTGCCAGAACCATAGAGTCTCACCGACAAAATATCCGGATAAAAATGGGGATGAAGAACAAAAAAACCAATCTTAGATCTCACCTTCTGTCGATATAGCACCCAGGACAACGTCATCAGCCGCATACACGTCCCCGATCGTGCTTTCAGAGGGCTCATAGAGCCTTCTGCTGGTTCGCTTGGAGGCGTTGGCCAGAAGCTATTTCAAAATCTCAGATCGCGTTCGATGGCAAACTGATGAAAAAGCGCTGCATAGACGGGAGTATGTGAGCATTCTGAAGAGATCCTGAACGCAGCCATCGGGCGTTAGATGGGGTTTTGAAAAAAGCTTCTAGGCGGAAAATCAGGCGCAATATGGTTCGAAACAAGAAACGCTGGAAGGAAGTTATCCTGAAGATCCCTTGTGGTTGGGAGGAGATCTTGCCAGACTTTCTTCGGAAAAAGGGTTTTTCGGGGGCCTGGCTCGACGAGGAATCAATGCCTCCCCACAGAGTGGTATTGCGATCCTACGTTTCACAAGAGAGATGGGCATCAAATGTCGAAGCGGAACTCCGCGCGCACTTGGAGGCCTTGTCCCACATCTTTCCAGGAGACTCTGATCAAGAAGAAATGGAGGTCCGCGTTATAGAGGAGCAAGATTGGGCTTCCCAATGGCTTCCATTCTTTCAGCCTTTTAAACTCGGTCCCATATGGATCCGGCCGAGCCAAAGAACTGTAGAGCTTGGTGTCGGTGACCAGGAAATCGTGCTTGATCCCGGCCAGGCCTTTGGCACGGGCCATCACGAATCCACGCTGCTTTGCCTGGAG
>JASFIH010000029.1:0-7912 GCA_050122775.1 Deltaproteobacteria bacterium | reverse complement strand
CCACCGCCATACTGGCTGGAGATGCCCTGCTCACAGCAGCTTTCGAAATCCTGGCAGGCGCGGGCTGCCAGGACAAAGAAAATGCGTTAGAATGGCTTGAGGCGGCATACGTAATCGCTCAAGCTGCAGGGCATTCGGGCATGGTTCAAGGCCAAATGATGGATCTCTCTTTTGAGGGGCAGAAGATCGCTTTGGAAGAGCTAGAAACACTTCACCGGCTAAAGACCGGGGGGCTCATTGAGGCGTCTGTCAGGACCGGTGCCCTCCTTGGTGGAGGCACTAACGAGGAAATTGTTGCCCTGGGAAACTATGGCCGGTATATAGGCCTTGCATTTCAGGTGGCAGACGACATACTCAACGTGGAGGGTGAACAGAAGATACTTGGCAAACCAGTGGGGAGCGATGTAGCCCACCAGAAGGCCACCGGCCCATCCCTGATGGGTCTGGAACGGGCCAAGGCCCGAGCAGTGGAACTGATAGACAGCGCCGTGGAAGAGCTGAGCATATGTGGCGGGAGAGCCGAGGCACTTAGTGCCCTTGCGCATTATGTTGTTGAAAGGAAGACATAGTCTTGCTCTAGCTACACGTCCTGTCAAAGCTGCACAGGGTTAAAGTAAATCGCGGAGACGTTTGTGTGGAATATCTAAATCAGATTAGTGGTCCGGAAGATCTGAAGCGCATTGAGCGCTCAGAGCTTCCAAAACTGGCCAAAGAGATCCGTCAGGTCATCATCGAAACTGTGTCCCGAACAGGTGGACACCTGGCCCCGAGCCTCGGAGTGGTGGAGCTGACCATAGCGCTGCTCTATGTCTTCGATCCGCCCCAGGATAAGATCATATGGGACGTCGGCCACCAGGCCTATGCTCACAAACTCCTCACCGGGCGAAGGGACCGATTTCACACCCTCCGTCAGCATGGGGGCTTGAGTGGTTTCACACGGATGAGTGAGAGTCCCTATGATGCGTTTTCGACCGGTCATGCTAGTACATCGATTTCTGCGGGACTGGGTATTGCGTTTGGAAGGTGCCTTAGAAAGAACGCCGGAAAGATTATTGCTGTGATCGGCGATGGTTCGATGACCGGCGGCCTTGCCTACGAAGGATTGAACCAAACGGGTGACCTGCAGAAGGATCTCATTGTCGTCTTGAATGACAATGAGATGTCGATTGCACGGAATGTGGGTGTCCTATCCTCTTTCTTGAGCAGAAAACTCTCTGCCAAGCATTTCATGACCTTGAGGGAAGAACTCAAAGACTTTTTCAAGTCCCTTCCCAAGTTTGGGGATGACGTGTACAACCTAGCTAAGCGAACAGAGGAATCATTTAAGGCCTTTATTACTCCCGGCATGCTGTTTGAAGCATTTAACTTCAATTACTTCGGACCCATAAAGGGGCACCGACTCGATCATCTCATCGACACCCTGCAGAACGTCAAGGAGATGCGCAAGCCTGTGCTGTTTCATGTCACAACCACCAAAGGGAAAGGCTATTCGCCTGCAGAGACCAACCCTACGTATTTTCATGGGGTGGGGTCCTTTGAGATTGAAACAGGCAACGGTATTGTTGTAAAGGAGGCTCCCCCTACCTATACCGAGGTCTTCGGAGAAACTTTGCTCCAATTGGCACGCGGAAACGACAAGATAGTTGCCGTCACAGCAGCTATGCCAGAAGGGACCGGACTCAAGGCCTTTTCCCAGGAGTTTCCTGAACGTTTCGTGGACGTGGGTATTGCCGAGCAGCACGCTGTGACTTTCGCAGCCGGCTTGGCCACAGAGGGTTTGCGTCCCGTGGTGGCAATTTATTCGACCTTCTTGCAGAGAGCCTATGACCAGATCCTTCACGATGTATGCCTCGAAGCCCACCCGGTCGTCTTTGCCATGGACCGCGGGGGGATTGTGGGTGAGGACGGTCCCACACATCATGGGCTCTTTGATCTCACTTATCTGCGGAGTTTGCCGAACATGGTGGTCATGGCACCAAAGGACGAAAACGAATTGCGCCGCATGTTAAAAACCGCGGTTCAACATCCCGGTCCCATTGCGTTAAGATACCCAAGGGGCTGTGGCGTTGGGGTGCCGATTGAGGATGAGATCGCGCTGCTGCCCATAGGACAGGCGGAAGTCTTAACCGCAGGAAATGATGCCGTCATCTTAGCCATCGGGGCTACAGTGAAACCGGCTCTGGAAGCAGCGAAGGTACTCAAGGACGAGAACATAACAGTCACCGTGGTGAACTGCCGTTTTGTGAAGCCGTTGGATACTGCGCTGATTACCCAACTTGCTGCTGACATCTCGTACATTCTGACCGTTGAGGAGAATGTGCTACAAGGCGGCTTCGGCAGTGCGGTCCTCGAATGTCTCGCAGACGCACACATCAGACCCAAGGGGCTTGTGCGGCTTGGTATCGCCGACACCTTTGTGGAACATGGCTCACAGCAAGTCTTGCGCTCAAAGTACGGGATTGATTCCGCCACCATTGTAGAACGTCTCAGGCAAATGGTCCGCCAAGGACATCAAGAGGATGCCGGTGCTTAGTGGAGCAGACAACCGCAATCAAGGGATGGTGGGAGCGGGTATCGGTGCGCGCGAACCTGATCTTGCTGTCGAAGTGGGCGGCATCTGGATGAAGAACCCCGTAATGACCGCTTCGGGCACATTCGGATACGGGGAGGAGTTTGCCAAACTGGTTGATCTTCGCAGGCTGGGCGGTATTGTCGTCAAAGGTCTTTCAATCAGGCCGTCTGCCGGGAATCCGCCGCCCAGAACCGCCGAAACATGCGGGGGAATGTTAAATGCAATCGGTCTTGAAAACATAGGCCTGGAGGCGTTTGTGCAGGAAAGATTGCCCTTTCTCAAGACATTGGCAATCCCCATTATCCTCAACATTTATGGCGACGAAATAGAAGCCTATGCTGAACTGGCGGAGCGCATTCAGGACGTGGGAGGGATAGCCGGCATTGAGGTCAATATCTCTTGCCCAAACGTGAAGGCTGGTGGCATGGCTTTCGGAACAGACCCGAAGATGGCTTTTGAGGTAGTAAGAGCCGTGAGAAAAAGAACACGCCTTCCGTTGATCGCCAAACTCTCGCCAAACGTGTCCGACATAAGGGCTATCGCATGCAGCGTCGTGGACGCAGGCGCGGATGCCGTCTCGCTAATCAATACGATCACGGGCATGGCTGTGGATGTCGCAACGCGACAGCCCAAACTGGCCAATATCACGGGGGGCCTTTCCGGACCCGCTATCAAACCGGTTGCACTACGTATGGTCTGGGAAGTGGTGCAAGTAGTTCACGTCCCGGTTATCGGTATCGGCGGGATCATGGACGCCATGGATGCCATAGAGTTTCTGATCGTGGGAGCCCGGGCTGTGCAGGTCGGTACCGCCAATTTCGTCAACCCGCGAGCAACCCAAGAAATCGTCGAGGGCATTACTTCCTATCTTGTCGATAACAATTTCAAGGACATCAACCAGGTCATCGGAAGTTTGCAGGTTCGAAGGCAAGCATAAGGACCTCGGCCAGCCTGAGGTCTTCCGGAGTCGTGATCTTTATGTTGTAAGGGTCGCCGGGCATCACCTTCACAGACTCACCACACCGTTCTGCCAATTCTGCATCATCTGTTCCCACATACCCTTCGTTCCGCGCGGCATCATGGGCCCTAAGGATGAGATTGTAGGAAAAGGCCTGTGGTGTCTGGGCCATTCTAATCTTGCTACGCCTCATAGTGGCGATCACACGGTCATCTTCGTCCACAGTTTTTATTGTATCGGTCGCTGCTAGGGCTAGAATGCAGCTTCCGTGTTCCTCTGCCACCCTGATACACACCTCGATTTGCTGCGGTTTGACAAACGGCCGGACACCATCATGAATCACCACGACATCAAACCTGGCGTCCGTGGCTAATAAGCCGTTGTATACCGAAGCCTGCCTTGTGGCGTCCCCTGATATGAGGTGAACGGGTTTTCTGGGCTTCAAAGGCGCAATGATTTCTTCACTGCACAAAAGATCGTCAGTAACAGGGATGACGACAAATATCTCTTCAATCAAATTGCACTGCTCAAAGGCGAGAATCGTGTGGGCCAGCACAGGACGCTTCCCCAACATCATGTATTGCTTCCTGGGCTGAGACCCCATGCGGGTTCCCTCCCCCGCTGCCACGATAATGGAAGCGACCCTATTCGGTCGGTGGGTCATGACTTAATCTTCTGTCTAAGCAAAATCAGCACAAAAGCTATCTTGAACTGTCTCCTATTGCTTAAGGTAATTCAGTTCTTTTGGCAGAGGTATCCCCTTGCCCATTGAATCTTCCCCATAGTTGACGCCAGCCAGAATGCGAATATCTTCCAGAGCACGTTCATCCCCCTTGAAGATAACCTGCCTAATGCCCTCTTTCTGTATCTTGCCTCCTGCCCACTGTATGTCCAGGACGCTACTTGCGTCGAATCGATCAGAATCCACCCAGAGCTCAACCTGTCCACCATAGTGTTGAACGATTTTTGCTACCAGCATACAGGGTCGGCTGTGAAAACCGAGATCTCGGGGTATCCCTACGATGATAGAACCCCATTCCACGTTCTTATGTAAGACTTCTTGTGCGAGACCCTGGCCCTGGGCCAGGAAGTACCAGATGTAGTAAAGACCATAATTCACAATGCGATCAAGCAATTCTTTTGGGCTGACCGCTCTGACCAATTTCTGACGAACTTGTTTGTAGATGTTCTTATAGCCCACTTCGAGAAGGTGCCGCTCATAATAGTGCAGGAGACGACGCGTCAATTCCAAGAGATGCAGGGATACCGAGATGTAGCCGCGGAGCCCTTTTAGTTTGACATCGCTGAACCGGAGCGCACTCCTGTTAACATAGGTATCAAAGTTGGACTGCAAGCTGTGGATGACCATTTCAAACCGTCGTGCCTCTTGTTCATTGAATCTGGAAGGCACGATGGTCTTGATCTTGTCTATACCGTATGGTTCATAGAACCCCAACATCTCGAATTCCTTGGCTACTCTCAAGAATTCGGTCGTAGTCTTTACAATGTTCTTCTTCTCCTCCTCCAGATTCTCATCGTCGATATCTGCCCGAAGAGGCGTTTCAGCGGTTATTGCGGGGAAGTCTTCCCATGAAAAACGACTCTGAGGCAATGCAATCCCCAATCGCTTGGCCTCCTTAAGTGCACTGCGTGAGACTTTCTTCAGAGAAGTCACCAGAAACTTATGGGTTGCGTGCCCAGTGGCCTCAAACTCCTCAGTCTCTGCCAAATGATAGATAGGAAGCCGCTTGGAGATGTGTTTTTGGGAATAACTTGCTTCGGAGAGGTTTAAGACGGAAGAGACCAACTCGCGATAGTAGTACCAGTTGGAATTGTTCTTCGCGCCGTGTATGTCTAAGAAGTCTTCCAGAAGCTTGGCGCTTGAGGCCATTCTAGCGTAGAGCCTTTTGGTAAAGGTCTCCTGGGAAGACTCCGTTTTGGAAAGATATATGCAACACTTCAAGAATTCCTCAGAAAACACTTGAATATTTTCGCCAAAGGAGGCCTTTTTCTTAACAAACGCTGTGGCTTTCATGGTTCCGGGTGTGTCATTGTATAGTCTTGGTTATCTGCTGAAGCCGCCTGCGGCCCGCAAGGCACTGCCGTCAGGCAGTTCCTACAAGGAATGCGCCAGGCTTTGGCGTTCAATCAATCTCGTCTTAAGAGGAGTCATGATGCAGGTCAGAGCAGGCCATAAGCCGAGTTCTGTTTTCCGCGTTGGTTACCCTACGCGGAACAACGATCATTCATCTATGGGTATTGGTTACCCAATACCTCTTGCGACCAACCCAGAAGCTTGGACGGGCCACCCTCGAGCGCTTCCCTATTTGGTCTTGCTCCGGGTGGGGTTTGCCGAGCCCCCCGGTCACCCGGGGGACTGGTGCGCTCTTACCGCACCTTTTCACCCTTACCCTGCGAGATAGCGAGAACGCGCATCACACAGGGCGGTATCTTTTCTGTGGCACTTTCCTTCGCGTTGCCGCGACTCCGCGTTACGGAGCACCCTGCCCTATGGAGCTCGGACTTTCCTCCCGCGTCCAGACGAAATCTATGACGCGAGCGATCGTTCGGCCTGCTCTGACTCAGGCACTAAAGACTTGTGCTGACTCCCAGCGACCTTTATATATTACGTCCGCCAGACCTAACATGCAAGAGCTTTTGTAGGACCTTCCACAACTTGAAGAGCGGGATTTGATTTGAGACTTTTATGGTAGTATCCGATAACGAAGTGATACCATCTGAGGTACCTCAAGAGGAAAGGTTGCCTCGTGAAGCAGTTGTGAAAGAAATGCAGAGGTGTGGTTTAGGACACGGGTTCTCCGCCCTTCCAATAGATGATGCGCTGACAATTGGGGCATAGCTGCACGGTGTCTTGCTTTTGAAGTTCGTTGTACATTTGCGGCGGGATACCCAGGTGGCACTCAGAACACGTAGCATTGTTGACAAGGGCAATGGCTATGCCTCCGCTCCGTGCTTTGATCCGCTCATATCTTGCGAGGAGCCGAGCATCGATATTCTCAATGAGTTTCGCTCGGGTGCTAGCCACAGCAGAGAGTTCTTCTTGAAGATCAGCCATTTCTGCCCGGATAGTGATCTCTTCACCTCTGAGGCGATCCCGCAAGACCGATAGACGTTCTCCCTTGGCCTCAATCTCCTTGGTAAGCTCTTCCAATTCCTCCAGGCAGGCCAGGACCTTATCCTCTCTCACGGCATTGCTCTTTTCGGTTTCCTCAATCTCTCTCAACAGGGCCCGGTACTCCTTATTGCTTTTGATCGTCATGAGTCGGCCTCGGCTTTTTCTCATATGGGCTACCGCATCTTCCATGTCGGCCTCATACTGGCGTTGGGCCTTCTGCACTTCCTGGACTCGCAGCCGGTCAAACGCGATATCCTCTTCAAGTTTGCTTATCTGTCTCTCAAGGTCCTGGAGCTGTTCGGGGCCTTGACGAATTTGCCACCTCAGCCGATCTAATGTTTGGTCCTTGTCTTGAAGTTCTACCAGCAGGTTGATTTGCTCCCTCACAATATTCTCCTCCACGAATCTGACGCAGGGCTTAACATCAACTGATCCCCAAAAAGCAAGAAGGTGTGATCCACAGGATCACACCTTCTCAGCAGGGAAACAGGGCCCACCGTTTTCCGGTTGGCCTCTTGATATGACACGGGTTTTGTCTCCGCGAATACCGCATAGGACTGTCTATTCTCCATGGTGGGCCCACCTGGGTTCGAACCAGGGACCTACCGGTTATGAGCCGGTGGCTCTTCCAGCTGAGCTATGGGCCCCTAAGCACTCTCTCTGACAGGAAACAGGTCGATCTGTAGCTACAACAATCTGCGTTGTCAATAGAATTGCTGGACACCCCCACGGGCGCCTTGTGAGGCACCCCGTCCCGCAAACGAAATTAGATGCGGGGCGTACGATTAAATCTCCAAGAAGGCCTTTAGTTTACGACTCCTGGTGGGATGTCGCAGTTTTCTCAGAGCCTTTGCTTCAATTTGCCGGATACGTTCTCGGGTCACAGTAAAATCTTTTCCCACCTCTTCAAGCGTATGATCCGACTTCTCGCCAATTCCAAATCGCATCCGAAGCACCTTCTCTTCTCGCGGCGTCAGGGTTGCCAGTACCTTTCGCGTTTGTTCAGCCAGGTTCAGGGTAATGGCAGCCTCAGAAGGCGACATGAACTTCTTATCTTCTATGAAGTCACCAAGATGACTATCTTCTTCCTCTCCAATCGGGGTCTCAAGAGATATGGGCTCCTTGGCGATCTTCAGGACCTTGCGAACCTTTTCCAGAGGAAACTCCATTTTTTCAGCGATTTCCTCCGGTCTAGGTTCCCTACCCAGCTCTTGTACCAAATAACGGGAAGTTCGAATCAGTTTGT
>JASFIH010000028.1:0-7918 GCA_050122775.1 Deltaproteobacteria bacterium | reverse complement strand
GACGTCAGCAATAAGGACATTGTTGACAACGTTACGTACGATTTGAAGTGCAGATATGAGTGGAACACCTGCCTGCAACAGGCTGCCGAGCGTCCTCCCAAACCTGGCCAAAGCATTCTTTCTGTTGATAGGCCCCAAAACCGGGATACGGAGCTTGGCCTCATCCCATACATATCGACCCTTCGGCGTCTTTTTCAACTTCTTTAGGAAAACCATGATGCACACGATTCCCAGCAGGATGAGCCACCAAAAAGACTTCAGAAAATTGCTCACGTCAATTAACACCAAAGTCGGAACAGGGAGTGTGTGATGCATATCCTTAAAGACCTGGGTGATCTTGGGTACGACAAATGTAATCAAGAAGAAAAGGACGGAAGCTCCAATGATAGACATGAAGATAGGGTAGGTTAAAGCTGCTTTCAAACGGCCGCGCAAGGCTTGCTGGTGTTCGCCCAAATCGGCCAGACGATTCAAGACCACGTCGAGAGACCCGGATGCCTCTCCCGCCCGCACCATGTTCACGTAAACATTGGAAAATGCTTTGGGGTGTTTGGATAGGGCAAAAGCCAGGCTGTTTCCCTCGTTCACGGATTCCTTGACCTGGGCCATGATCTTCTTGACGAGGGGATTGGTGATCTGGGAAAGCAGGGCATCTAAAGACCCAACCAGGGGAACGCCTGCGCCCAACAGGATAGAGAGTTGACGCGTGGCAATGGAAACCTCACCTGGTTTGATTCGCTTAAGAAGGGCTGCTGCCGATACTGGATCTGTGCGCAGATCCTTGGGTTTTGACGACGTTTCCTTGACATCAACGGGATAAATCCCGGAGCCCCTGAGTTTCTGGCGAGCTGCTACGAGGCTGTCCGCATCAATGATGCCAGCGACATTTTTCCCAGACTTGTTTAGGGCCGTGTATTCATAAACAGGCATAACACACCACGTCTTCCCACGCTGTCAGGTTCGATAGCCGGCTAGACCCGAAGACGCTCAGCTGCGGGTTATCCTTATTCCTCGTAACTCCGGCGCTCAGGCTAAGAATGCCTCATTCCTCAGAACCTGGAATGCCTTGCATTTCAATATCTTCCAATAACCTCCGAAAAGGAGATTCTCCGACAGGCTCCGGGAAGCAGGTTCGAACCCCGATAGCGAGCGGATTTCCCACAGGTTCTGCCTGACGGAACTGCTTCCGGGCTGGCGGACACTTCAAACAAGCGTAGAATCTGAGCCATTAGGCATTATTAGTTATGTTAACAAGAATTGCTTTGTCCTGTCAATAAGGGCTAGACAAAAGGCCTGAAGAAACAAGGGTTTTTGCGGGGGGCGGGAGTATGTTAGTATGGTGAAGAGGTTGTCAACGTAGCCATGGGGCGTTAGACGAGTGTTGAAATGGCTTCTAAAAGGGGACTCGACAGGATAATACCAGCAATCCATCCCCCTGTGCCCTATCCAGGGACAGGCTGATCCTGGCCTGCTCCTTTAAATATCTCAAGAAGCGACCTTGCTGATCGCGATTGTACTTGTGGGCGCTTCCCACCGCGCTGTAGATGTTGCCAGAATAGAAACCAATCTCAACCAAGGTGAGGATGCCTCCAAGGGCATTCTGATCGTGATCAAAGGCCTCGTAAGCGGCAAACATCAGTGCGCTGTTGACCAAAAAGGAGACCAATGCATCTCGACGTCTTTCACAGTATAGGTGGCCTGCGCCAGGCAAAATGGCCAGAATTCCAGCAGTCAAGGGGTCTTTGCGCTTAAGATGTGTTTTCTTGTCAAGCTCCTTCAAAAGATGCTCCACTTTGTACTTCTCTCGATTTCTGGGGGAAATTTTTGAGAGGCTCACTTTCGCCTGTTCCAGCAGCCCCTGTTCAAGATACACCCAGCCGCACCGATAAAATGCTTCATCTATGACGTTTTCATCAGCAGCGATGGCGATCAGATCCTGAAGATTGGCGATGGCCTCGTCATAACGCCTTACTTGGACGTACGCTTCACCCATGTGAAGATAAGCATCCACAAGATATACTGAGTCTGGATACTCCTCCAAGAAACGTTTGAATGCCATAATGGCTTCTTCATAACGCTCCCCTTTGAGATACGCCATCCCGATCTTGTATCTGGCAGCTTCGACCCGTCTGGTCTCCGGGAAGAAGAATATGAACCGTTCATATTCCCCGATTGCTCTGTAGTATTCCCCTTTTTGGAAATATTCTTCCGCAAACTGGAACTGGCGGTCGGGATCTAGCACAACTACCGACCCCCAGCTCACATACACAGGAAAGAAGAAGGCAGCGATGGAGACAGCAAAGACTATCCAGTCTTTGCACCAGGTTTTGGTCTTAGCGCTCACGGTGCCACCAAAAATCATTATTGCCTGGCGGGTCGAAGAACCTTTCTTCACCATTGACGTAAACAACGGGCGCCTCGCGCATTTCGTCCGCCTCGTGGAGAAGCCGATCGCAGGTCATCACCCACCCCATGAAAAGGCCGTGTCTTTCAAAACAGCGTAGACTGTATTCTGAACAGCTGGGATACATTGGGCATTCTTTTCCGTCCACCGGGGAGACGTACTTCCTATGAAGCATGACCAATGTGCGAATAGGGTTGAATGCTTCAAAAGGCTGGTGGGATAAAGTCTCTTCTGGATGGCTGTCTTGCCACGGGCCTCTGAAGGAATCTGCACGTAGAACACCGCTTGAGCCAATGACAAGCAACAAGCAAATCACGTGAGTAAGAAGCACACGCAGTCTCATGGCAAAACCGGTTTTGGAACCACTCCTCTATCTGGTTTGTCCATTTTGACCCGAGTCCGGATGGAAAGAAATGGCTTCTAGTCTTGAAAGCGCAAGATTTGTGACACGTCACGCGTCATCTCAAGGACCTTGATTGCGTGATGCTGACTTAGGGAGCCGGTTCCGCAGCTGGGTGTAATAAGAGACTGTTCCAGGATCTTTTTCCGTTCTATACCCAGTGCTTCCAGTCGGGTCGCTTGTGACTCCCATTTGGCGACAAGACTTGGGGCCGTTTCCTTCTCGATGTCCTTGCTGTCTGATGTGGGGACAATCCCCCACGCAAGGATTCGGCCTTGTTCAAAGAATCTTCGGAGGGACGCCTCGTACAGGGTCAGCCGATCAAAGAAGCTATAGGCGTCAAAGCTGAGAATGTCGGTCCCGGAGTCGAGAATCAGCGACCAGTCCGTATTTGCGCATACATGGACACCGGCAATCCCCCCTGCCTGATGTATGACATCAATGACTTCCGAAAGAACCCGTGCAATGTCTCCCTTGGATATGCTAATAAAAGCAGAAGTCCCAAAACCCGCTAGGCCCGGTTCATCCAGGAAGATGATAGCCGGTATATCCCATCGCGAGAACTTCTCCACCTGCCAGCGTGCCTTCATGGCAAGAATCTTCACCACGGCATCTAATAGTCGGTCATCGTAAAAGACGGCTCGCCTGCTCTGATCCGTTAATCCGGTTGCCTGGGTGACGGGTCCTGTGATTTGACCTTTGATGGATACAGGGAGATGGGAGGCTGATTCCATCTTATCAAGCAAGGTAAAGAATCCTGCCGCAGTCGCAGAGGTTAGGGCAAATCGTGTACCATCAAGAGGCGAGCCCCCCTCGGTCACTGCGATATAGTCCTCATAGAACTTGAGCAACTCGTCCTCAAAGGTTGATCCTGAAGTGTCAACAAAGACACGGTCTTGACTTTGAACAAGACCAGGCATACCGGGCAGAAACTGTGTCATCATGCTCTCTTCCCGGTGAACTGGCAGCTGAACCCACAAAGGAATATCAGGCGTGTGCTCAAGCACTAGGAAGATGGCTTCGTCATGGTCAGTCACCGGGAGGCTTCCAATCAACACAGGCAAGGCGTTTCCTTTGAACTGATCCATAGCAAGATCCTTTTTCGGGTCACCGGCACGTGATGAGACTACACGCCTAACACAATCGGTCGGCAGGAGCAAGCGGGTTATAATCCCATGTCTTCCTCCGACAAGCTTTCCGGACGCAGACGTCCATATGCATCGTTCATCCGATACACGCTGGTGTCGTGTCCCAAAAATTACTAGAAGCCATTTGAAGACCCCATATAGTGTTGCGTCTCAGGAATAACTTACATAATCTCCAAGAGTGTGCAGAACCTGCAAGGCCGATAATGCAAACTCGAAATCCGAATGACCAAAATGCAACATACCGCAACTGTTAGAAAATACGGGGTTTGGCTATTGTTTCGGATTTCGAATTTCGTGCTTCGAGCTTTGCATCTTAATGACTCTGCGCGGAGTTCATGTTTGCCTTGACTTTTGTAAATAATTCCCAGCACAGGACACTATCCACTTACGTGCAATCGGTACTGCGAAACGTGGGCGAGCGCAGCATTGATTGACACAACCTGCTTTTAGTGCTATTGTGAACTGAAAGTTTTCAAGAGAAGTGCTATGCGGTGGGCGGTGATAATTTCGGTCTTTCGAGTACCGATAATGAATACGCCAGCAGGATAAGCCCTCTCCGACGGACAGGACAGCAAGGGGGTGACCAAATGTTTGGAATCGGCATGCCGGAACTCATCATTATCCTGGTCATTATTCTTATCATCTTTGGGGCAGGCAAACTGCCCGAAATTGGGAGCGGTATCGGGAAGGGGATCAAGAACTTTAAACAAGCCACTTCTGGGGAACTGGAAGATAAACCTGAGTCTAAGGAGTCAAATAGACTGGACAGCGAGACAAAAACCTAGAACAACAGCACTTGCCCTTTTCGCACGAGAGTGTGCATACCCCGTTTCAACTCCCGTAAGCCGCACGTAAAAGCGCTTTTTCTGCCGAACTGCTATCCCTATTCTTAGTCACTGCACGGCACTGCCAAGTGCCTTTCATCCCTCAGAACTTCTGATGCCCTGCATCTGAACATCTTTCAACTCGCTCGGAAAAGGTTTTCGGCAACCGTGACAGCAATGAAACATATTCCTGGGACAGAAGGCTATCGGACGTTTCGTCAAAAAAGAGGTTAGAAAGGGATATCGTCTTCGGTCGGGCCCCCGGACCCGATTCCTGTTTCGCGGCCGGCGCCTTCATCCAAGAACGATTCGCCTGGAGTTCGGGGTCCAAGCATTTGCATCGTCAAGGCCACAACCTCCTTGGTCTGACGCTTGTTGCCTTCCTGGTCCTCCCATTCGTTCGTCTGGATGCGCCCCTCAATATAGACTTGCTTTCCCTTTGAAAGATATTCGCCGCAGATTTCACCGAGTCGGCCCCATGCCACAATACGGTGCCATTCTGTGCGTGACTCCTTCGCACCATCCTTCTTCGTCCAGTTCTCTGTAGTGGCGAGACTGAAATTCGCCACAGCCGTTCCACTTGGTGTGTAGCGAACCTCCGGATCTCTTCCAAGGTTACCAATGAGGATGACTTTGTTAACGCTTGCCATGGTATCCCCCTTCTCACAAACGCAAGACTACGAACAATTCCCTAATAGCCTGTAACAGTAGGGATGTCACATAACACGGACTTGCACGGGTCATTGGCGACGGCCCGCAATATGTGAAGCGCTTTGACCAGAGGTGGGGCTGGTCAATACGTTAGAAGCCATTTCCAAACCCCATCTAACGCCCGATGGCTACGTTGAGAACCTGTTGTTTTGCTATGCAAAATGCTCACATACTCCCGTGTATGCTGCGCTTTTTCATCGGCTCTCGCCTTGTCATCGAACGCGGTCTGAGGTCTTGAGATAGCTTCTAATTTCATAGAGGATGATGCCGCTGAAATCAAGGGAAATCAGGAACCGGTTTTCGGGTCATCGGCTCGGTCCGATTTCCCCTTGATCAGAAGATGTCTTTCAATGTAAAAACATTCTGGGAGGATGTGGGAAAACGCTCATCTGCGGCACACCGCTAAGTATGCCTCATGGCTCAGTACTTCAGATGCCTTGCATCTGAACATCTTCCAACAGCCTCCAAAAGGAGGTTGTCTGACAGGCTTCTGGCAGCCTTGCCGAGCAAAAGAAACAAAGAAAAGCAAAGACTCCTGTAGCTCCAGGGGGCGAGGGAAGGCTGTCGGCGAACCGCGTTGATTATGGGGTGTGGGACCAGTGCCCATGGGATATGTTTTCGACTATCATGCAGCCCGGCAGTATGACAGCTGGTACGATGATCCCAAGAACCGCTTGGTTGCTGATCTTGAAGATGAGCTTCTCGTGAGGCTTCTTCAGCCGATGCCGCGGGAACGGGTCTTGGACATTGGGTGCGGCACAGGTAGGCATCTCCTGTTGTTTTCCAAGCTAGACCTCGACGTAACAGGTGTCGATGCCTCGCCACATATGCTCAGCATCGCACAAAGAAAGCTGGGGCATTGCGTGGAGCTTCATCAGGCCTGGGCCGAGGATCTTCCCTTTGAGGATAATACATTTGATATCGCTACGATGATTACGACCTTGGAGTTTGTGGACGATGTTCAGAAAGCGGTTCAGGAGGCCTGTCGTGTGGCAGAAAAGCGGATCTTTCTGGGGGTCTTGAATCGCTACTCGATCAAAGGAATTGAGCGAAGGGTAAAAGGTATCTTTTCGGAAAGCATATACAATAGGGCGCAGTTTTTTAGCGTGTGGGGTGTTAAACACTATGTCCAGGGGGTGGTGAGCAAAGTCCCTCTCAGATGGGGGACGGTTCTCCAGCTCCCGGTAAGCTTGGCACAATACACCCGGCGCTTGGAGAAGTGGCGCTTTGTTCAGAGATGTCCCTTCGGATGTTACATCGGAGCAGTTGTCACCCTTGTACCGCGATATAGGACCCAGAATGTACCCATTGGGTACGTACGCCACCCCTCACGGGCTGCAACGGGGGTGAGATGAAGGGGCCTACACCACGTTAATTGAGAGCTCGGGGCCAGTGGAAGCACGTCTGTATGAACGATTAGAGGACAAGAAGGTACGATGTAATCTTTGTAATCACCGTTGTCTTGTCAAAGCAGGAAAGCGGGGGATGTGTGCGGTTCGTGAGAACCAGGACGGCATTCTAAAAACCCTTGTTTATGGAAAGCTGATTGCCCAGCATGTGGATCCCATTGAAAAGAAGCCACTCTATCATGTCTTCCCCGGTTCCCTTTCCTATTCCATTGCCACGGTTGGCTGCAATTTCAAGTGCCGTTTTTGTCAGAATGCAGATATCGCACAACTCCCGGCGGACCGGAAAGGGATGATTCTTGGTGATCTTCACACCCCTGAGGAGGTAGTGAGCGCTGCAGAGAGGGCAGACTGCAGGAGTATTTCCTACACCTATACTGAGCCAACTGTGTTTTTTGAATTTGCCTATGACACAGCCAAACTTGCCCACGAAAGGGGTCTTCTGAATGTTTTTGTTACGAACGGTTATATGACCACCGAAGCGCTACATATGATCCATCCTTACCTTGATGCAGCAAATGTGGACCTCAAGGCATTTAACGACGATTTCTACAAAGAGCAATGCAGTGCTAAACGAAGGCACGTGATGGAGAATTTGAAGCAGATGAAGTCTCTTGGAATCTTTGTGGAGGTTACCACGCTCCTCATCCCGGGCCTGAATGATGACGAAGGAGAGCTTAAGCAGTTGGCCTCCTTCATTGCCGACTCCCTGGGTCCGGAGACGCCATGGCACATAAGTCGTTTTCATCCGACTTACAGACTTACAGACCGTCCACCCACATCAGCGGAAAGCATTCACCACGCCCGTCAGATAGGGATTGGGGCTGGCCTTCGGTACGTATATTCTGGAAACCTCCCTGGAGATGCGGGGGAAAACACAATCTGTTATGGTTGCGGACAGCCTTTAATTGAAAGGTGGGGTTATCACATATCAAGAAATGCGATCAGAGATGGGAAATGTCCTCACTGTGGTGTCACCATTGATGGGACAGGCCTCTAGTATTGATTTCAACAGTATTGTCTAA
>JASFIH010000027.1:0-7945 GCA_050122775.1 Deltaproteobacteria bacterium | reverse complement strand
TAACTTTGACAATAATTAGGGTTGTCATCCGCGATTTCTTCCGTTTTGAACGTGTATCTCTCCTGCATCCGCACATCCTCCCATGCTATCACCATTGAAACGTCTGTCAGCTTGGAAACAGATTGAACCCCATGTAACCCGTGAACCCATAGCAGCTTTTCAACCAGGTAGACTCCTGAGCAACCCTATCCATAGCGCTGACCAGTGACACATCTGTGTCATTTCCTTGACAACCGGATCACAACCTGAGCCTATATCATGCCCCTGGTGTGGTTCTTGATAAAGTATTCCAACTGGGAAACCTGATGGGGCGTCAAGTCTCCAAACTGCACACCGCACTGCCTTTTGTGCAGAGAAACGCTAGGAACTTTGTAAACAGGCAGATCCCAAACGCTTTTGCATGGCAACCCATGCAGACGAAAAGAGCTGTCCGTCACAAAAATCTCAACCTCACTCACTTTTAGTGACGGCTCTTTTACGGCAACATATTCAAACATCAGCCCCCCCATGCCAATGTTCTTGAGACGACCAGCTCCGGTGTCAGAAGGACTCAAGATGACAAAAGCATCTTCTCCAACCTCGAAGCGTTTATGTCGCCTCCGCTCGACGTGCAACTTCTTCGTCATTCCTTAATCCTTTCACAAGACGTATCAGAGAGAAGCCACAAATGCCGAGTAGCCCAGCAAGAGTCATGCCATACAAGAACTTGGTTTGAAAACGGCAAACGGAAGAGCAAAGCGGGTGAGGAACAAGAAAAGCCCCTCGCGAGCCGGTGATACTTGGCACAATCAACCGCATTGCATCTGAGGACTCACCAGAGGCCTAAAAAGGAGAGCACACCGCTTAAAAGCAGCCCACTGTGCTCCCCTGATCATTTCATCCTTACAGCAGAAGAAATTTACGAAATCAGAACATTGTCAAGGCTCCTTTCTTGGCAACAAAATACCCACAAAAAATCAGCAGCGAAGGATCTTCCGCCTCTTGCTCCACCACACGCTCTACGCCCTCTCAGCCGCAGCCTTCAAATGGGCTACCGCCTGTTCCAGCGCGGTATCAAGTCTTTTGGACTCTTTGAAGATAAGTCCTGCATATTCTCTTAGTTTGTCTTCAGGGTAGTCCCCGTTGGAGATGCGTGCTGCAAAGCCTCCAACAGCAACCAGGGGGTTTCTCAATTCATCCATCAGCTGGAGGGCCAGATTGTTTGCAAACTCCAACATTTCCATCCGCTTTTGTTCTCGATAAAGTCGCCGCTCACTCTCCCTCTGTGCTTCCTCGGCCTGCTTCCTCTCGGTAATATCGCGAAGCATGAAGACAAACCCGACTGGTATATCTTCCTTATCCCAGATCCCCGATACCCTTGCACGAATAAACCGCCTGCCATTATTCTCGCTTCGCTCAAAGCTAAATGCGTGGGTCTTGTTCTTGGGAATGGCTTCAATGACTTTGTCAAATCGGGATAATTCAACACCTTCCTGGCGATGAATTTCTCTTGCATTCCGGCCAATGACCTCTTGGGCAGCGTAGCCCAAAATTTTCTCTGCACCAGGATTGAAATAGGCGATGCGGAAATTCAGATCCGTAGCAACAATCCCCATGTCAACGGATGAATGAAGAATGTTGTCGAGATAGACGGTTTTTTCAGCTAGATCTCTTGAGGTGCTTTCTATCTTGACGTCTTTTTCCTTGATAACTTCCTTGAGGGTTTCGATATATTTGCCTTCAAGCCCTTTTACGATATCGGACTGGGTAATCAACCCAACGATCTTGCCGTCCATATCGACCACCACCACCCTCCGGACGTTTTTATTTTGCATAATCTTGGCGGCTTCATGGACGGGGGTTTGCTGTGACAGAGTTTGGACTGGCGAGCTCATGACTTGTTCCACTTTCAGCTTCCAGATATCGCCTCGATCCACGGATAGTCTGGCCACGTCGCGCTCGGTTAAAATGCCTACGGGCCGGTCATCCTGTGCGATGACCAGGCAACTTAAGGATTCGCGTGCCATACCCCGCAATGCCTGAGGCACGGTCATGTCTTTGGATATGGTGAACAAGATTTTTGTCATTATTTGGGAGACTTTCTTAATTTCGATGAAATATTCATAGCCGAGATGTTCAATCAGATTCGACTGGGTTATCACGCCAACAACAGAGCCTTCGTCATCCACAACAACCAAGCGTCGTATTTTGTGGGTCACGAGTAAATTATAGGCTATGTGTACTTCCACGTTTTGGTTTGCTGTCAAGACGGGCGAACTCATCAATGCACGGATTTCACGCCCGTCAAAGTCAGGCCCCCGCTCAGCGAGGACCTGCACGACGTTTCGTTCGGTAAAGATACCAATTGGCTTGTTTGCTTCAACGACCACGATGCAGCTAATATTCTTGCTGTGCATTGTCCGGATCACTTCAGAAACAGATGTCGTAGGTGAGACATTAACCACATTTGGAGTCAAGATTTCGCTTAATCGTCTTCTCAGCATTTCTTGTCCTTCCTTATCTTTGAGAATATGTTGCTCGCCTTGTGACCGGCATGAAACCGAGGTTCAAGCCGTATTCGCTCAAAGCAGCGCGTTTTTCTCGCATGCTAAATCCAATCTTTTTTCGAGGCTTCTCAGGTGGTATCATGAGCTCGCTGATCGCCTCAAAGATGACCTTGAAGTGGTCATCATATTTCTTTTCCATTGCGGCCAGCTTGTGGGCGAGATCTTCGTGTGCTGCGAGCATCTCCCGCAAGCGAACGAACGCACGCATGATCTGAATATTCACCTGCACGGCTCGCGCACTTCGGAGAACGCTTGACAGCATGGCCACACCTTGCTCGGTAAAGGCATAAGGCTTGGCTCTGCGAGCACCGCCCCAACTTGAAATCACAATTTGTGATTTCAAGTTATCAAACTCCTCATCCGAAAGCTGAAACATAAAGTCCTCAGGAAATCTTTCGATGTTGCGCTTCACCGCCTGAACCAAAACACGCGGCTCAACACCATATAACTTGGCCAAATGGGGACTCAGCAGGACCTTTTGGCCACGAATCAGGAGGATTGCCTTTTCTATGTGTTCAACAGGAACAACTGTTTTCCGTTTTGCCATATTCGCTCTGCCGACGTACGCTCTCCCGCTGCAACGCAATAATGAAAAAACCCCGTTCTCTTTTTGAGAAACAGGGTTTGACAAATCGGTGCGCGGCACCCCCTTCAGTGGATTCTACTGACGGTCACCTTTTTACCCTCGCTATCATAAACCTCTTTTTTTGTCAAGGATTACAATATATAACGCCCATACTCTTAAACATAAGGGGACGTCCATGACATTTGGACATTCTCCCCTTCCAACACACAAATCAGGTGCGAAGATTCGTCTTTGCGCAAGACTGTGGCGAGACAGACCAGCTGCAGCGAGTCGGACAGACTATCTTGTTGCTCGGCAACACGTTCTGTTTCCTCTCTTCAGCAGTGTGAATGAGGAACTCAGCCAATTCGCATCCCGGCGCGAAAGATATGGAGTTTGTCGGGATTCACAGAGAGACGAATGGATTGTCCTGTGTCGTACGAGAGGTCTTTTGCGGCCCTCACTGTTACCTGGCTTTTTCCCAAACGTGCGTGAACGTATTTATCTGCTCCGGCATTGCTCATCATTTCAACTCTTGCGCGAAGATGCGTCTTTCCGCTCTCGTTTAATGCAATGTCTTCAGGACGTACCCCCACTTCCACATCCTGTTCTTGCATATCCAGAGCTATTTCTCCCAGGTCGAGCGAGAAATCCGGGCAGCAAAATCTGAAAGCGCTTCCCTCGCGGACTATTCTCCCCTGAAAAAGATTCATCATGGGAGATCCCACGAAAGTGGCTACAAAGGTGTCGGCGGGACGATTGTAAATGGTGTCGGGTGTTCCAATTTGGTGGACGCGCCCGTCTCGCAGCACAACAACCTTATCACCCAGTGTCATGGCTTCGACCTGATCATGGGTAACATACAAAATGGTTGTTTTGATTTGTTTGTGCAAACGCTTGAGTTCTACACGAACATTAATGCGTAGCTGGGCATCCAGGTTACTGAGAGGTTCGTCAAGAAGGAAGAGTTTAGGCCGACGGACAAGAGCTCGGCCCATGGCCACTCTCTGGCGCTGGCCTCCCGAAAGCTGGCGGGGTTTCCGATCAAGAAGGCGGTCAATGCCAAGGAGACGGGCTGTTTCCAAAATTCTTTTTTCTGTTTCTCCCCTGGAAATCCCTCGCATCCGCAGCCCGAAACCCAAGTTCTGAGACACCGTCATATGAGGATAGAGCGCGTAGCTTTGAAAGACCATGGCTACGTCCCGTTCGCGAGGAGAAAGTTGGTCAACTGTTTGGCCATCAAGGAGAATGGTGCCCCCGTCCTGGAGACTCAGCCCAGCAACAATATTAAGCAATGTACTCTTACCGCAACCGGAGGGCCCAAGCAGCACGCAGAATTCGCCATCTGTTACCTGCAGGCTCACGTCTGACAAAGCGGCCACATTTCCAAATCGCTTACTAATGTCATGCAAAGTCAAAGAAGCCATGTTCTCACCCCTTAATGGCGCCTGCGGACAGTCCAGTGACAATACGCCGCTGAAAGAGCAGCACCATGGCAACCAAAGGTGCCGTAGTAATGAGTGAGGCTGCCGCGATCTCTCCCCAAGGCACGGTATGCTCTCCCTGAAACAGAGCAATTCCTACGGGCATTGTTTGTCTAACGGGATCCGTGACAATGAGAAGGGCGAGAAAAAACTCATTCCAAGCATAGATGAATGTAAGAATGGCTGCTGTAAATAGACCTGGAGCAGATAGCGGTACAATTACTCTTACAAGCGCCCCAACTCTTGAACAGCCGTCAACCAGGGCTGCGGCCTCGAGTTCTGCGGGCATCTCTCGAAAAAAGAGCGCCAAGATCCAGACGGCCAAGGGCAGCGTGAGGGCCACGTAAGGTAACACCAATCCTTGGTAGCTATTAAGCCATCCAATCCACCGAAGAAATCGCCAGACCGGCCCGACGATGGCAACCTGGGGAAACATTGCGCAAGCGAGGATGACCAAGAGAATAGAATATGCCCATGATCGAGGGAGTCTAGCCAAGGCATAACCGGCCAGCGTAGCGAGAAAAATTGTCACAAGGGTTGTGGAGCCTGCCACAATCACTGAATTCAGAAGATAGCCCAGGATGCCGTACTGCACCACCGCGGAGCGAAAGAACGCTATGGAAAAAGAGGGCCAGAGCGTTGGGGGAATAGCCGTAACCTGTGTCTGCGTCTTGAAAGCCGACGATACGAAGAGCAAAAAGGGCACCAAGGAGAAAGCCACAGCTATGGCGATACCCAAGCCCAGTCCCATCTTCTTTAACCAAGGCCGTGTCACAGACTTGCCTCCAGAAGACGGCGTCCTACCATGCGCACGTATATGACGGCGAGAATCAATATGATAAGGAAGACGCCTACCGATATGGCGGAACCGTATCCCATCCATCCCTCGACAAACATTTTCTGATATCCATATAGCTGAAGCACGTTTGTCGCGTCTGCAGGCCCGCCCTGCGTCATGACAAAAGCCAAATCAAAGACCCTGAAGGCATCAATGGTTCGGAATAGAAGCGCTACAAGCAAGGCCGGCCGAATGAGCGGCCAGGTTATGTCTCGGAATCGCCTCCAGATGCCTGCGCCATCCACCCTTGCGGCCTGATACAGTTCGTCAGGTATGATTTGGAGACCTGCCAAAATCAACAGAGCAGCAAAAGATGTGGTTTTCCACACGTCCGCCAGAATAATGGCGAAAAGAGCCGTTCCAGGTTTTGCCAGCCAGGCAATGTACTGACTGACGTTATTGCCGAAAAGCGTATAGTTGATCAAACCATAAGAATCGTTGAACAGAAAGCGCCACATCTGAGCAGAAACCACCGTTGGGATCGCCCAGGGAACGAGAACACATGCACGGAGGCTGCCGCGACCAGGAAAACGATGGTTGATGAGTAAGGCGAGAAGCAAGCCCAAGAAAAGCTCGCAAGAAGTGGTCACACAAACAAACACAATGGTGACCCAAAATGAATGCCGTGCGACCGAATCGTTGAGAAGTTCCCGATAGTTCTCAATGCCAACAAACGGGCTTTGGAGTTGTGGAAGACCTACAATGATGCGATGAAAGCTCAAGTTGATCGACTGGGCGATGGGTGCAGCAATGAACACCAGGAGGACCAACACCGCCGGAGCCAAGAGAGCCAGCAGAAATTTGCGGTTTTCAGGAATCACTGCTGAATAGCAGCCTCCATTCGGAGGATTCTCTCAATTCTTGTTGACGTGGCTTTGGCCAGCTCTTGGATGTCCGTTTGGCTTCCCGCAACAGCTTGGCTGAAAAAGCGCTGCAGTTCAGAGCTTATCATCGGGTACAAAGGAGACATTGGCCGAGGTCTTGCCGTCCTGAATGCAGGAAGAAAGCTCTTCAGGTGTGGCATCTTTTCTTTGACATGTGGGTCGTCGTAGACCTCCATCCGAGTGGGCGCCAGTCCTCCATCCAGTGCCAGTTGTCTCTGACTTTCGGCAGAAGTCATGAATTTAACGAACGCCCAAGCTTCGTCCGGATGGTGTGACCATCGGCTGATACCAAACTGCCATCCTCCGAGGGCAGAGGCTGGACTGTGTCCCTTGAAGGCGGGCAGGACCCCAACGCCAACTCTTGTCGCGACCCGAGACTTTTTAGGGTCCTCTGCCACAGCCCAGGCATAGGGCCAGTTCCTGTGGAATACTGACCTGCCTTGAATGAACACCTCCAGGGATTCTGGTTCTTCGTAGTTGATCGCCCCCCTTGGTGCGGCCTTTCCGATGATCTCATCTCGCACGAAACTGACTGCCTCAACACAGGCCGGCTGATCCAGAAGAACCAAGTGGTTTGCCGGATCCACAACCTCGCCCCCGCGGGACCAGATAAACTCCAGCATGTTGCATACCAGACCCTCGTACTGCTTGAACTGTGCTGAGTAAATATGAAGTATGGGGTCACGTTCGCCTTCGACTATGACCTGTCCCTGAGAAAGCATTTCGCCCCAAGATCGCGGAGGATCAAATTTATATTTGTCCAGCAGGTCCCTACGGTAAAAGAAAAGACCGGCCCCGAGATAACAGGGGACGCCATATATGTTCCCACCGTAGGTGTTTGCGGTAATTGTGGGAGGAAGAAACGCCTTCTGTTCTTCTCTTGAGAATCTAGACGTCAGATTCAGGGCCCAGCCAGCACTTGCAAATTCGGGAGGCCATATGACATCCATGAAAAAAACATCGACGGATGCATCCTTGTTCTTCAAGCGCTGTGTGACAATTGCATGATATTCCGTGGACGAATGGGGCCCAACTTGTACTTTGACCCGAATCTGCGGATTCTCTTGATGGAATTTTTGAATCAAGCTGTCCCAGACTTCAGGCTGGTTCGGCTTCCACGTCAGGAAAACGATGGTTTGAGGTTCTTGTGCAGCCAACTTCTGTGCACCCAGAAGCATGCAAAGCGCAGTGACGAACACACCAAGCTTCCTCTTCAGGCCCCTCATTTTCATGCCACCCTTTTCTCACGCTTTTCTTCAGCCCGCATGGCATGGGCTTCTCGAATCTGACTCTCGGCGACTACAGACTCTGCCCTATGGCGGTTGACAATCTCTCGATACAGAAGAGGACGCCTGTAAGGAAAGACCTTTTCCTCCGCTCGCCACCCAGCGACCTCTTCCAAATCAATTTCAGCTTCGATAATAGCCTCTCTGCGCCCGGCTTTTACGATTTTCTCTCCTTTGGGGTCGAAGATGGCGCTATGGCCTGAAAAGACAGGGCCCGCTCTATTGGCATAGATCACATAAACCTGATTGAAAACCGCTGCTCCTGCAAGCCGTCGCGATATGTAACCCACAGGAAAGTCTCTTGGCACGGCGGAGATATTAACGACCACATCCGCGCCTTTT
>JASFIH010000026.1:0-7956 GCA_050122775.1 Deltaproteobacteria bacterium | reverse complement strand
CATTATCACCACGGTGTACTCGGATGACGGGAGAAAGATCGCCGAGTTCTTCAAAGAACGCAGAATCGTTGTGGGACTCTCTGAGATGCCTGAAGTGTTGATCCAAGCCTTCGTCTCGGCGGAAGACGCCCGCTTTTTCAAGCACGAAGGGGTCGACTTCCTGAGTATTGCGCGAGCATTCTTGAAAAATATCGAAGCAGGCAGCATCATTCAAGGAGGTAGCACGATAACCCAGCAGGTCGCCAAGTCTTTTTTTCTTTCCCCCGAAAAAAGCTATACCCGTAAAATGCGTGAGGCGATCCTGGCTTACCGGATAGATAAGGCCTTCACCAAAGATGAGATCTTGTTTCTCTATCTGAACCAGATTTATCTGGGACACGGCGCTTACGGGGTCGAGGCGGCGGCTGAGAACTATTTTGGCAAGTCATCGGTTGATCTCAATTTGGCGGAGTGCGCCATGCTTGCAGGACTGCCCCAGGCTCCAACACGGTATTCTCCTTTCTTGCATCCTGAAAGGGCCAAGCAGCGTCAGGTCTATGTGCTAAATCGGATGATTGAAGAAGAATACATTACAAACGTTGAGGCGACCGAGGCCATCAATATACCGCTCGATATCAAACCCAGACGCAACTGGTACATTGAAGAAGCCCCATACTACACGGAGTATGTGCGGCAATACATTGAGGAAAAACATGGCAGGGATGTCCTATACACAGCAGGTCTTACGATCCACACAGCAGTGAACATAGAGATGCAGAAATTGGCACGGGCAGCGATAAACCACGGATTATCGGACCTGGACAAGAGACAGGGATATCGCGGCCCGCTGAAACACTTGGAGCCTGAGGGGTTTGAAGCCTTTTCGCAAGAGGTGCAGGCAACCTTTGAGAAACAGCCCTTGAAACCCGAAAGCATTGTCGGGGGTATCGTCATTGCAGTGAGTGATGATGACCAACAAGCTACGGTTCGCATGGGCAGCGAACAAGGAAGCCTTCACGTTGATGATATGAAGTGGGCCCGAAAGCCAAATCCTGAGATTGCCTATTATGAAGCCACAGTGCGCAAGGTCAGTGATGTCCTGAGCGTCGGCGATGTGATTTTGGTAAACGTGAAGGGTAGGCAGGATAACGGGGAGCACTGGGATCTGTCTCTTGAACAGACGCCGATCGCAGAGGGGGCGTTAGTCTGCATGGAGGCTGAGACGGGTTATGTTAAGGCCATGGTCGGAGGTCGAGACTTCAGGGTAAGTCAGTTCAATCGAGCCATCCAAGCGAGGCGCCAGCCCGGCTCTGCTTTCAAACCGATCATCTACGCTGCCGCTCTCGACAAGGGCTATACCCCTGCGACCGTTGTCATAGATTCCCCCATTGTATTCGAGGACACGGAACAGGACTTTATATGGAAACCGCGGAACTACGAGGAGAAATTTCACGGCCCCACACTCTTCAGAACGGCGCTCGCTCTGTCCCGAAATGTCGTTACCATCAAGATCTTCAAGGACATCGGCGTGGACTACGTGATTGCGTATGCGCGAAAGCTGGGTATTGAATCACCTCTTACGCGGGACCTTTCCCTGGCACTTGGCTCATCAGGGGTCTCTCTGCTCGAACTGGTTCGCGCATATGCCATCTTCAACAATCAGGGATATCGGGTGAGACCATGTTTTATTACAAGCATACTGGATCGCCATGGGAACGTCTTGGAGGAAAATCAGCCTGAAAGTGAAAAGGTTCTTGAAAAAAGCACCGCATATATCATGACCAGTCTCCTCCAGGGCGTGGTGCAGAACGGAACAGGATGGCGTGTCAAGGCCCTTGGTCGCCCTGTTGCAGGCAAGACAGGCACGACCAATGACCTTTATGACGCCTGGTTTATCGGATATACGCCTCGCTATGTTACAGGGGTGTGGGTAGGCTTTGATGAAGCCAAACCGCTAGGCGTTGACGAAACGGGCTCCAGGGCAGCAAGTCCCATTTGGCTCGAGTTTATGCAAAAAGTCCTCAAGGACAAACCAGTGCGCGTTTTTCACGTGCCAGACGGTGTGGTCTTTGCGAAGATAGATGCAGAAACTGGGCTCCTGGCGATTCCTCAGTCAGAGAAGACCGTTTTTGAATGCTTCAAAGAGGGGACTGTTCCTGCGGAATACACGCCAGAGCCCGGTGCCATCACGGAACCAGGGGAATTTTTCAAGACCGATATGTAGTCGAAGGCAATCACTTTCCGTCCATTCAGCCTGCTGCTACGTCACAGCAGCCGCACCCTTCTGTTTTCAACCTCGTCTAACAGATCTTTCGACGTATAGAGAACCACAAATTTCTTATCCAGCTCTTTGACGAGGTCTCTCAGCGTATCTTCAGGCAGTTGACTGCTGCGTATATACACATTGCGCCGTCCTTCTTCAGCGGTTTCGCGTGTGGACAGGATGCTTATGATCCTCCCCCCATAGGAACGAATCACGTCCGCAGCTTCGCGCAGCGAACCGGGGCGATCCTCTAGACTAAAAGCAAATTGAATACCGCCGGTATAGACTCCTGTGATATTGATCAGAACCTTAAAAATGTCGGTTTGTGTGATGATACCGATCAGCGAGCCCTTGTTGTTAATGACCGGAAGGGATGAGATCTTGTTTTCAAGCATAAGAATCGCAGCAAATTCCACGGTCTCATCCGGCCTGACGTACACCAGGTTTGTGGTCATCAGATCCTTGATCTTGATTGAAGAAAGAAGATAATTCAATTCATACACGTCCAGGGTCGTTGCCTTGGAGGGCGCAGCGTCTTTCAGGTCCCTGTCACTGACGATCCCCACCAGTTCACGTTTGGCATTGACCACCGGCAAGCAGCGGATCTTCTTCTCTTTCATGATCATGGAAGCCTTCATCATAGATGTGTTCTCATCCACTGTGACAACATCCGTGGTCATCCATCCTTGTACCAGCATAAACTTTTCCTCCTCTTGCTGTGAAGCGCCGCGCATTGCCATCGCAGGCGCTCTGAGGTTTTGCAATAGCTTCTAGGCTTGGCCTGCCATCATCTCGCGGGCATGATCCAGTGTCTTCTTGGTAATCTTCACCCCTCCAAGCATGCGGGCCATCTCTTTCACGCGCTCTTCGCCTTGCAGGGGCTTTATAGTGGTCCGGGTTCGGCCCCTGAACACCCCCTTGGTAATCTTGAAATGATGCTCTCCATACTGAGCAATTTGGGGAAGGTGTGTGATACAAATCACCTGGTGGAAACGTGCCAGAGAGCGCAGCCTTTGACCTACTACTTCTGCCACGGCACCGCCAATGCCCGCATCTACTTCGTCAAAGATGAGGCTTTCCACGGACTCCTTGGTCGCCAATATCCCCTTTAGCGCAAGAATGATACGGGACAACTCTCCGCCAGAGGCAATCTGGGCAAGGGGTCTCAGATCCTCACCTACGTTGGGAGCAATCAGAAAATCCACCCGGTCTATGCCATTGGCCTCTATGCAGCTATTGTCCAACAACAGATATGGATCTTGATCTCCGCCGACTGGATTCGGCCTGAATCTGACCTCAAATCGTGTTCCGGACATCTCCAGCGAAGCCAACTCTTTTTCGACCTTCAACGAAAGCTGTGTCCCGGCTTTTCTCCGTTTCGTGGATAGCTCGCCACACAGCTTGGAAAGCTTCTGGTACAGGAGATCAAGTCCTTTTTTCACGTCGGCCATTCGTTGAGGGAGCGATGATATGCGTTCCAATTCCTCTTCAGCCTTTTTGGCATGGGCCAAGATCGATTCAAGAGAACCTCCATACTTTCGCTTTAGTCTATGCAGAAGATCCAAGCGCAATTCCACGGCTTCCAGTCGCTCGCTGTCAAAAACGATTTTGTGAAGATAATTGCGCAAGTCGTGGCTCAGGTCTTCCATCTGAAAAGAAGTGTCCTGCACCCTTTCGGCCAAAGGCACCAGTGAGGAATCAATGCGACTCAGTGCTTGAAGCCCTCTGGCAACCTCGGTCATATGTTCGACCACAGCCCCTTCTTGGCCGTAAAGTCGGTCCAAACACCGACCCACGGTCTCATGCAGCTCCCAGGCATTTTTCAGACGTTGTCGTTCTTGCTCCAGCGTAATATCTTCGCCGCAAGAAATCTCTGCCTGCTGAACTTCCCTACACTGATATGCGAGGAGTTCACGGTGTTCGGTCTGTTCAACATGCTGACCCTTCAGCTTGTTGTATTCGTCTATCAGAAGCACCATCTTCTCATGGCATTCTGAGACCTGTCCGCGCAGCCCAGATAGACCGCCGAACTGGTCAAGTACCAGCAGGTGTTGTTCCGGCCTCAGTAAACTCTGGTGGGCATGCTGTCCAGAGATGCTGGCAAGGTGTTCGTTGATGGTTGAAAGCATCTGCAAGGTGGCAAGCTTACCGTTGACGTAAATTCTATGACGACCGTTTCTTTGAATAATGCGTCGGATCAGTAGCCCCTCTGACGTACTAAACCCGTGTGCGGCTGCAACCCTTGCGGCCGGGCTGCTGGCAGGTAAGTCAAAGAGCGCCTCAAGTTCCGCTGTGTCTTCGGAGCTCCGGATCAGATCGGGCGAGGCACGGCTTCCTAAGATGAGGTTTACTGCACTGATGATGATCGATTTACCGGCTCCTGTTTCCCCGGTCAATACAGTGAAACCCTTCTCAAAGCTGATGGAAAGGTCATCAATGATGGCAAAGTTCTTGATCGAGAGTTCCCGAAGCATCTCAAGGCAGGAGCTTTTGTGATGATACGATCACTTCAAAGATTCTGTTCAGCGCCCTAACCGACTTAGCATCCTGTGGCAATTCCACGGTGGGTCGTCCCTCCGTATCGTATTGGACAATCAACGCATCTTCTGGCACCCAGCCTGCAAGATTTAGTCCGGCTTCGCGCACTGCATCACTTACTGCGGGTGGCAACCCGTTGTTAACTCGGTTAATGATCACGTAGTGCTCTTTGATATCCAGTTTGAGTTCCCCGGCAAGGTCACGGATCCGCTTAGCTGCCAGGATACCGCGCTGGGTTGCATCAGACACAATGATCAAAACATCCGCACGACGGGCCACGAGTCGGCTAATATGCTCCATCCCTGCTTCATTATCCATCACCACAACGCGGTAGTTTCCACACAGCTTTTCCATGTACCCGGAGAGAAGGGTATTGGCATGGCAATAACATCCAGGGCCCTCTGGGCGCCCCATAACGATGAGATCATACCCTTCACTCTCAACCAGAGCCTCCTCGGCTTTATACTGCATGTAGATGTCCCTGGTCATACCTGTCGGGACCCCGTCCTTAATCCCCTCCCTGGCCTCACCCAGGGTGGTTTCTACTTCAAGCCCCAAGACTTCGTTAAGATTCGCATTGGCATCGGCATCCACAGCCAGGATGGGCTTAATGCCATTGGTCAGGAGGAATCTGATGAGAAGCCCCGCAATGGTTGTTTTTCCTGTCCCGCCCTTTCCGGCCATGGCAATGGTCACAGTCATGGGACCTTCCTCTCGTCCCGGATCATCTGAGTATTGGCCTCAAGGTAGGCAGTCACGTGAGGGAAAAACCGGGCATCTGTGTGCGGAAGAAACAGGGCCCCCATGTACTTGTCCATAAAAGACTGATTGTCGCTTAATTCGACATTGGTCATCATCGTGGCTATTCGAGCCACGTCGTGGAACATTCTGATAGAAAGGCATACGAGTTGGGAACCCAGCAGGGACCCGTTGCCCAGAAAATGGAATCTTTCAACAGGGATATCCGGAAAGAGGCCGATCTGTTTCCCTTTTTCAAGGTTAATGTATCGTCCAAAAGCACCTGCGATGATCACGCGATCCAAATCATCGAAGGAGAGCTCCAGACTTTCCAGAAGCGTAAGACATCCAGCAAAGAGCGCCCCTTTGGCCCGTATCAGGTTCTCAATGTCAACTTCATTGATCACTATGTCATGCCCTGTCCCGGAGTCTTCTGCCCAGGCCAGTACGTATTCGTGTCCGAACCGCCCCGGGCGAATGCGGTCCGTGGGGAGATTACGAAGGAATTTGCCGTTACGGTCTATGACGCAGGCTGACAGCAGCTCTGCCAAGACACTGATCAAGCCCGACCCGCAGATACCCAGGGGTCTTTTCCTTCCCACTGTAATCACCATGGGTTCCAAGGTGATTGGGTTGATATGAAACCCTTCGATGGCGCCTAGGTCAGCCCGCATCCCGTGCTTGATGCCGCCTCCCTCGAAAGCTGGGCCCATGGAACAGGCGGCACACGCAAGCCATTCTCGGTTTCCCAAAACGATCTCACCGTTTGTCCCAATGTCCATGTAGAGCGTGAGCTCTTCTCTCTGAAATACGCCAGAGCCAAGTATGCCAGATACAATATCCCCTCCAACATAACTGGCCACCGCTGGAAAACAACAAAGCTGCACACACTCTGGCACCTGGATACCAACATCTGAGGCGCTCACCAACGGAACAAAACTCGCCGCTGGCACGTATGGCGCCTCCCGAATATAGCGTGTTTCCATGCCCAGAAGAAGGTGTGTCATGGTTGTGTTGCCCGCGGCTGTGATGGCCGAAACGCTTTCTCTTGCGCTTCCACTTTGCACCATGAGTTCATCAATCACACCATTAATGGAGGATACAGCAGCGGACTGCAAGGCCTTCGCCCCGCCGGACTTTTGTGCAAATACAATACGTGTGATGACGTCGGCACCATATTGGATCTGCCCGTTATACTCAGCATGCTCCGCTATCACTTTTCCGACCGCAAGATCAACGAGTTGGGCACTGATGGTTGTCGTCCCGATGTCCAGGGCCACGGCGAAGTTCTGATCTGAGGTGTCCCCGCCCTCAACGCGTAAAAGCCTTAACGGACGGGCTTTGTCTTCTGAAAACGCGTGCGACTCTTGTGCTGGATCCACCATCAGGGTAGCTGTGACAGACCAGTCACTTTCTCTCAAAATCCCTGGCATGGTTTTCAGGCATTGTAAGTCCACGGAGACATCTTCAATGTCGTGCTGCTGCTTCAGTGCCGCGGAAAAGCGTGTGAGGTCGCTCACATTATCCTTCAGCGTGGGGACTGGAAGCGTCAGTCGAAGCTTGATCGCTATGGGATTAAAATGCCAGCCTTCGGCCAAGACCTTTGCCTCACGGACAGAAACCTTGCGCTCTGTCTTGTCCATGTCGAGTTTCTCGGCCGCAAGGCGTTTCAAGCCTCTTGACTCAGCAGGAATCCGTATCGTGCAATCAGAAAGCAGGGCCGTTCTGCAGGCTTGCCGCCACCCTGCTGCGTATTCCTCCTCGTCTATCTTCTCCGTCTTTTGGCTATCAACCTCTCCCTCTTGAATCACCACGCGACACTTGCCGCAAACACCCTGTCCGCCACATGTGGCATTGATATGCACACCAGCCGCGAGGGCCGCCTCCAGGAGATTTGTGCCTTTAAGGACCCGAATTGCAGTGCCTTCGGGTTCAAACGTGATGGTGCATTTCATAGCCTGAGGACTTATAGTTGTTCTCAAAAATACATTCCGATTGGTCTAACGGAGCACCCTCCGCTCTCGCCGGTTTGACCATTGTTGAGCCTTCTCATGGCTCGATCGGAGCGTGCATCCTCATGTGTAACGGAACATATTCTTGAGAATCAGTACAGACCCATTCTTGAAATAGGTTATAGAAAAAAGGCCGCTCGGACGTCTTGTCCAGGCGGCCCTTCCATTCTGGCTGGAGTAACGATGCAGATCGTAATGACCTTAATCCTCAGTCTCTTCGGTGGATTCGTCCTTTGACTCGCTCAGCGCCGCTCTCTGAACCAAGGCTTCATACTCACGGTTAACCCTGTCCTGAATAACCTGGATTGTACGTTTATCCAGATGACGAAAGCGCCCCTGCAACTTGAGATACGCCTCCACAGGCTTGGGTTTCTTGATCTTTCGTGAAAGGATGTAGCGTCCGTCTATCACTTCATACAGCGGAAA
>JASFIH010000025.1:0-7959 GCA_050122775.1 Deltaproteobacteria bacterium | reverse complement strand
CCTTGGCTTGAGGCGCCGGAGGGGCAGGCCTTTGTGAAGACCGGAAATGAACTCCAGGCCTCGCCAGAAAGCGGGTCCTGAAGGCGAAACGATTGGTAAGGTTCAAACGTCTGGTCATCATGTATCTCCCAATACGCAACTCGGGCTGGGGCCAATCGCTTCTCTTCGGCATCCAATGCCTTTCAGTAGGCATGCCATTGGTGCAGATGGAAATGGCTGTATGCCTGCGTTCAGCGATTGCCCCCACCCCTCTTATTGCGTGTTGAAAGAACTTGCATCAAGTTATGATCGCCTGATGCGACCAGTATAGGACAACCACTGATGGACAGACGCCACTTCTTGAAATGGGTTGGCAAAGGAATCCTGAGCACATCAGGCTACTGGCTGTGCGCACGAGGCAATGCCTGGGGTAAGTCGGCCCTTGACTATGCCTTGGAGGGGCAGAACCTGATTGCTGCTGGGCGTTTTGCTGAGGCCCGCGATGTCCTATTGGAAGCTGTTCGACTGGATCCCACGAGCGATTGGGCCCACGGCCTTCTGGGCCGTGCATACCATGGGCTGGATCAGAGGGCCGAGGCGGTGACTGCCTTTAGAGAGGCGCTACGGCTCAACCCGGCCGATACGTATTCCCGCATGATGATTGAGATCATTACGCAGAAGCCCATAGCCAAGCCAACCAAACCCAAGCGACCCCTCACCCCGCTGGAAAAAGCGGCCAAAGCTGAAGAAGAGAGCATGCTGGGCCGGCTGGGCGCTGAGAGCGGCCTTGGTTACCAGGTCAAACGGGTTGTGATTGACCCCGGGCACGGCGGGTTTGATTCAGGAGCGGTGGGGCCGACCGGCCTGAAAGAAAAAGATGTGGCCCTTGACTTGGCTCACCGCGTGCATCAAAGAATCTCCGAAACAACAAAAATCAAATCCTTCCTGACGCGCACCGGAGACTACTATATTCCCCTGAGTGATCGTACGGTTATTGCTAACCAATATCAGGCCGATCTCTTTGTCAGCATCCATATTAATGCCAACGAAAACCGCCAGGCGAATGGGTGTGAGACCTATTACTGTTCGGAGACCGCTTCCAGTGAGGAGGCCGGTCGGGTTGCTGCCTTTGAAAATGCCGTGCTCAAATTCGACGAGCCCTTCAAGAAGAAGGCTGGTTACATAGACATTGAAGAGATTCTCTTCAACTTTGAACGGAAGCTCAATTGGGAAGAAAGCGGCAAGTTTGCCCAAACCTTTCAGCACCATTTTGAGCAGGCGCTACCGTTCAGGAGCCGAGGCGTTCATTCGGCCAACTTCTTTGTGCTGCGGCGCGCAAAAATGCCATCGATTCTGCTCGAAACAGGATTCATTTCGAACCACGGAGAGGAGGCGGAACTGAAAAAGACAGCAATTCGAGACGAAATCGCTGAAGCTGTGGTAAGAGGATTTTTGCATGGACGTGCATGACCTGATTTATCAAGGCGCTGACTTCCATTACAAGGGGCAGCTTGATGAGGCCATTGCCAAGTTTCAGGCGGCTGTCAAAATCGACCCCCAAAATGAGTACGCCCACAATCAGCTGGGCATCCTGTATGCCAAAAAAGAGCGCTTCGATGCAGCATTTAACGAATTCCAGCAAGTGGCTCAAATTGATGAGCACAACACGTATGCCTCGTTGTGGTTGGGCATTCTGTACATGAAACAAGGCAACCTTGACCGGGGTTTTGAGAAATTTCAGAGGATCATTCAGCTCGACCCGTCCAATGCAGATGCGTATTATTTCTTGGGAGCGATCTACAGCTTTAGACACAACACGGCAAAGGCGATCGAATACTTGAAGAAGGCGAGGGATGCTGACTCTGAGGAGCCAGACACCCATTACCGACTGGCCGAGGCCTTTCACAACCTTGACATGACGGCCAATGCACATCTGGAGTACGTGCGAACGTTAGACCTTAAGCCATCTTACACAAAGGCCATGAACGGCATCGGGTGGATCTATTATAATCGCGGAGACCGCGATTCAGCCATCGCTGAATGGAAAAAGACCCTGAAAGTGAACGCCAAGGACCGGGACGCGATCTTCAATTTGGCCAAGGCGTATAATGACCTGGCGTGGGAAGCCAAAGAGGGTGGCCAGACCAAGGAAGCCATTTCGTACTGGAAGAAGACGCTTGAAGTCGATCCTAAGAACAAAGCAGCGTTGTCCTATCTCAAGCAACACGAAGCGCATTGAGCCGGATGTGTAAACAAGCGGGAAATCGCTGAGGCAGAATGCTCTACGAATAACAAGTAACGAAGAACAAAAAGGAGGGTATTATGAAGAGGAGAAAGCTGGTTATTGTTGCTGCTGTTGCTATTATGCTTGTCTTCCCAGCAGCACAAGGTTTTGTGGCGGAATGGCACGAGCTTGTGGAGAATATTGGTACATACGGAAGCATTAACTGGTCCGAAGGGATCATTATGGCGACGGGAATTGGGTCGCCACCCGAAAAGTACTACGGCAAACCGCAGGCCCGGCCCATGGCCCTGAGAGCAGCCCAGTTGGATGCTTACCGAAATCTGCTCGAGGTAACCAAGGGTGTGAGAGTCACCTCGGTGACCGTGGTGGAAGACTCCATGGTCTCAAGCGACATGATCCGGTCACAGGTAGACGGCATGGTAAAGGGGGCGCAGGTTGTCAAGAAGGAATATCTTTCAGACGGAACCGTGGAGGTGACTCTGGCTATGAGCCTCCGAGGAGGGTTCGCCCAACTCATTCTCCCTGAGGAAATCAAGCAAGTGCCAGAGATAAAGACCATTCCCCATGCACCCCCCGCACCCCCGGAGCCAGAACATGTCCGTGAAATCCCCTCGCCGCCAGCACCCGAACCAGCCGAGCCAAGCCTTCCGCCGGCCGAGCCGAGCCCCGCACCATCTGTCTATACCGGTCTTGTGGTTGATGCGCGCGGTTTAGGGGCCCGCCCTGCCATGTCGCCTAAGATCCTCGACGAAAGAGGAATGGAAGTCTACGGCTCTGCCTATGTAAGCCGGGAATTCGCGGTCCAGCAGGGCATGGCTGGATATGCCAGAGATCTCACAGCGTCTCAGACCAATCCGCGCGTGACCAATCAGCCGCTTACAGTCAAAGGTCTAAAGACAGAAGGGCCTGGCCGGTCCGATTTGGTTATCAGCAGCGCAGACGCGGACAGGATTCGGGGAGCATCGGAAAACCTGTCTTTCTTGAAGCAGTGCCGCGTCATGATCGTTTTGGATTGACCCTTCATAACAACATGGGAATCGCACGTCTAACAAGGATTTCTTAATATGAATTAGGGGGTGTAGGTTATGATGAAGACCAAGCGTAGTATCGTTGTTCTGTTGGTAACAGGCGTATGGTTGACCGCTCTCTTTTCTCTCCAGGGATGTGCCCCTAAGGTGCGTGCTCCGGAGAGCCTGCTGGATACGCCTGAACATCACGTGCAGAGCGGTATGAAACTTCTCAAACTGGGTAAATACGACGACGCCATGCGGGAGTTTGAACTCGCCAAGGGACTGGACCCGAAGTTTTCAGGAGCCTATGTTGGCTCCGGCTTGGTCCTTGCAGCCAAGGGTGACTTTAAGAAGGGGCTGGAGGACTTGGATAAGGCCGTTGACCTTGCAGAGACTGACGAGGAAAAGCTTGACGCCAACATAGGTCTGATACGTTTGTACTTGTTGGGGAAGGAATCTGTCCATAAGAAATGGCTCAAAAGGGCCGAAGGAGCCTATGAAACGGCAATTGACATTGCACCTGACTCCTCTGCAGCGCATTACTACATGGGAGAGTGTTACAAAGCAGCGCTGGACTTTGATAGCGCAAGTCAACTCTTCAAGAAGGTTCTGGACATCAACGATGGATATGTGGTTGAGGCAAATGATGCGTGGAAGCTAATCCAGAAGATACAGAGGGCCGCCCCCGGGACAATGATCGGAAAGAAGATCGCGCTCGTGGACCAGATCACGCGTGCAGATATCGCAGCCCTTTTCATGCAAGAACTTAGAATAGATGAGGTCCTCCCTCAAAAGAAAGAGTTTGACACGAGCTTCAAGAGCCCTGAGAAGCCCTTTGTGACTGAAGAGATAGTCAAAACCCCACCGGCCCTGGACATCGCTGATCACGTCTTGAGGACAGACGTTGAGGCCGTGATGGAGCTGGGTATCAAGGGCTTGGAGCCGTATGCGGATCACACATTCAAACCTGACGAAAAGATTGCCCGCGCCGAATATGCAATGATGATTGAGGATATCCTCATTAAGGCCACAGGAGACGAAGGGCTGGCAACCAAATTTATTGGCAGCCCCTCGCCTTTTCCGGATTTGAGGAGTGACCTACCTTACTACAATGCTGTGATGGTCAGCACGACTCGGGGTATCATGGAAGCCAAGGACCTGACCACCGGCGAATTTGACCCGATGGGCTCAGTTTCAGGAGCAGATGCCCTGTTGATTATACGCAAACTGGGGGCTGTGATAAGAAGGTAGCCTGGCTAACTAAAAGCGCACGCGCTGCAGGGCGCGGGCAGGTGAAACGCGTTTGGCGCGCACCCTGCACGAGGTGCCATAGAGTGGTGAATGATGACCCTCAAGCAACACCTTGTCCTGGTTATCCTCTTGCTGATCTGTGTGGCGGGATTCAACGAATTCGCCGGAGCTCGCGATGATTCCCAAAGGGGAAGGCCTTTGCTTCTGGCCGAGAACATCTATGAAAATCCAACGACTCTGGAGGCTTCAGGCCCCTTAAAGACGCTCGAGGGAACCCCAGACACAAGGGTCATAGAAGTCATCGGAAGGGGCACCGTCTATCACGACGATGTAGCCAAGGCTAGAAATAATGCCATAGCGGATGCCCTGCGGGGTGTGGCTGAAAATGCGATCGGTCTCCTGTTGTCACCCGCAGCAATCGCACAAGACTTTCAACCCTTGAGTGATCACATTTTCGGTGAGACCAAGGCGTTCATTCATGACTACAAGGTCCTGACCGAGTCAAAATCAGGTCGGGATTACCGTGTGTTGTTGCGAGCCACGGTGTCACTGAGCGCCATACACCAGAAGCTCGAAACTGTGGGTATTCTGGGACAGCCAAAAGGATTGCCAACGGTCGTGTTATTTATGTCCGAGCAGAAAATTGGCGATGCTTCCCCCAAGTACTGGTGGGGAGACCCCCTGCGGGATACTGAGGTCTCTGCCACAGAAAAGGCGTTTTCAGAGTATCTGCGCGAAAAGGGTTTCGTAGTTCTTGATCGGACGGCCATTGACGGCAGTTTCGTCTTGGGGTCAGCGTATGACCACCCCGAGTTAAGCGACGAGGCTGCAGCCAGGCTCGGCAAAGACATCGGCGCTGATATATCCCTTGTGGGTAAGGCTGTAGCCCGGCGCAGTGGAGACCTGTCAGACAGGTCCGCGAAATCCATAAAGATCACTGTTGATGCACGAGCTGTGAGAACGGACACAGGGGCCTTACTGCATTCATCTCAGAGCACCAGAGGAGTCGTTCGCCAAAACGACGGCACCGGAGAAACAGAGGCCTTTATCCTTGCCGTTTCGGCGGTAGCCGAGGATATGACGCAGCAGATTGCCACCAAGTGGCGCGAGGACGCACAGCAATCCATTCTGGTGGAACTGGTTGTAAAGGGCATTGGGGAATATGCCGATTTCGTGAGATTCCGGAAGCACCTCAGAGATGACATTCGGGGCGTCAAGAATGTGTACTTACGGAGTATCACGTCCGACGAGGCAAAGATGGACGTGGATATGGTGGGAAGCCCCAGGATATTGGCAGATGAGCTGATGTTGCAGCCTTTTGAGGGCCTGGCTTTCAATGTCCTCGAGGTTTCCGAGCAGGGGCTGGAGCTCGAATTGATCCCAAGCACAGCCCGGGTTCGTGAATTTTGATAGCAACCAAACCCGCCATTCTCCTTTGGGGCAAGCGGCATTAAGCCCCGATGGTGTTCGTTCAAGGTTGACCTTCGACGGGTGGGAGCTTGTCGCACTTTTTTGCTTTAATTGGATGATAATCAACAAGAAAGAACAGGAAGGCTCAAATGAGACATAAGACCGCAGTCATGCTTTTTGCACTGGTTATGCCGATCCTCCTTGTATCGGGGTCAACAGGCCTTGCTGAGGAACCTGAAATCGTCGAGATAGACACGGGGAAGGTCCGGGTGACCCTGGTGGAAGGGAGTGCAGAGTTGCTCCGCAAAGAACCAGAACTGAGACGTCCTTTGAACCAGGGAGACTTGCTGGGTCATGGGGATCTCGTAACCACTGGAGACAAAACCAGAATCGAATTGGCCATGCCCGATGGCAGCTTTCTGCGTTTTGACGAAAAGACCAGCTTCGAGTTGATTTCCGTGGACTATGATGAAGAAACCAGGCGGCGCGACATGGAGGTATACTCGGCATTGGGCAAAACCTGGGCAAAGGTGGCTGACCTTGCTGGGGGTGGCGGACGATTTCAGATTTCGGCCAAGAATGCGGTAGCCGGGGTGCGAGGCACGACTTACCGGATGAACGTCAATCCAGACACGTCGGTTGTTGTCAAGGTCTACTGGGGAGAGATCCATGTGAGTAGCCCCCCGGGAAAACTCGCCAAGCCGACCGACCTTTCTAAACCAACCACGGTGGAAGGCCCCCACCCGGTCGAAGGCCCGCACCCGGTGACGATGCAGGAGTGGACGTATATTGTCCGAGCCATGCACCAGATCGTTGTGCAGCCGGACGGCACCGTCTTGAAGCCCTTCCGGTTTGATCCTGAAGTAGACGCGGACGACTGGGTACGTTGGAACCAGATGCGAGACCAAATGCAACCTTAACCAAGCATCCAGTCATGGTGAAGGGCTCAATCCCCATAAACGTTCCAAACACACTCACGCTCCTGCGCATCTTGTTGACCCCACTTTTTGCCATCTTCTTGATCAAACACCTGTGGAACTTTGCTTTGTTGGTCTTTGCCATTGCCGCAGTGAGCGATGCTGCAGATGGTCTTGTAGCCCGTCTTTTTCGCCAGAGAACCACGCTGGGTTCCTTCCTGGACCCAGCTGCAGACAAGCTGTTGCTGATAACGGCGTTTCTGACCCTGGCGGTTCAGGAGCTGATTCCGAGCTGGCTCACAGTCATTGTAATCTCACGGGATGTTATCATTTTATCGGGGGTGGCCCTTTTGACCATAACGGGCCGTGCATTTGTGCCTGAGCCGTCGATCCTGAGTAAGATCACAACGGTCGCCCAGCTCGCGAGTGTGATTTCAGTCCTGCTGACCTACCATGCCCCCCGTATGAACCATATCCATGCGCCGCTATTCTGGTTTACAGCCGGCATGACCATGGTTTCCGGATTTCAATATATTTACAGAGGAATGAATATTCTCCAGGAAGAGGCTTGATCGATTCCTTTGCGTTGGCTGTATTGCTTAGCCGGCAAATATCCAGGCACCAGCCAAAGTCTCGCTCGCTCAGGATGTTTTCTGATGTCAAGAGACACCACTGGTAAGCCCCGCATTTTGCTTGACACTATGTGGAATAGTTGATAGCCAGGTGAGCCATAGGCACGTAGCTCAGGGGGAGAGCGCTACCCTGACACGGTAGAAGTCGCGAGTTCAAATCTCGCCGTGCCTACTCGATTTGGGCGTGTATGGAGGTCCGGCAAGGTCTTTTCTGGTTATGATGTGAAAAGCATTGAACGTTGGAAGGCATCTGGACGGATGATTCTTCAGATGCCTTTTGTTCTTTCATGGAATTCTTGAAATGCGCATTCTTCTGATTCATGCAGACAGTTTTTCCTTTCGTGTCACAGGCAAAACCGCGGTTGCCATGCCAAGCGAACTCGAAAAGGCGAGTGAAGAAGGCGAGGTCCCCGAGTGCCTTGTGGTTTTCATGGCAGCTGAAAAGGGTGACGATGCCAACATTGATTCCGTGGCCAGTCAGGTGATTGAAGAGATTTCATCTCTTGCCGGTCAAG
>JASFIH010000024.1:0-8056 GCA_050122775.1 Deltaproteobacteria bacterium | reverse complement strand
CCAAGAAAGCGAGGGGCCTTATGACGGTGAGTTTTCCATCAAAGAAGGGCTGGAAAGGCACCATGGTACTGATCTCGCCACTGTAGCACATATTCAGGAACAAGGTTTCAATAATATCGTCCTTATGGTGGCCAAACGCCAGTTTCTTACACCCCCGTTCATAAGCCAGCTCAAAGAGACGCTTTCTTCGAAGTCGGGAACAAAGGAAACAAGGATTTTCACGATTCTTCTCACTGTGCGCTTGTCTTCCATAGTCGGTATGCTCGACATGAAGCTCATAGCCCATTGCCTTGCAGTAATCTCGAATAGCGTTGGCGGGATCCCTTTCAAAGCCAAGGTCTATGTAAATGGCAACAAAGGAGTAACTAATGGGAATGCGGGATAAGCGCTCGTGGAGGGTCCACATCAACGTAAGACTGTCTTTGCCACCAGACAGACCAATCGCAATCCGGTCCCCATCTGATATCATGTCGTATTGATGTATCGCGCGACCGACTGCCCGCGATAACGCTCTGTCCCTACCAAGAGACATCTGACCCCTTTATTTGCTGTCTACATCGGCATCATTCGTTTCTTTAGCTTCTTCCTCGACAACTCTGATCTTTCCAGCTGCTACCTCTCGCAGCGCGATGACGATATCCTCATTCTTCGGAGAGCTCACCAGATACTGAGCTCCTTCCCGCATTTGCCGGACCCGTTTAGCTGCAATATGTACCAAGGAATAACGGTTCGGAATCCGAACCAAACAGTCTTCTGCTGTTACACGAGCCATGTTCTCATTACCTCCTAATATCTAAAATGCTAGACGAATCTCACGACCCCAGAATCTCGACCAGCTCATAGTGACGTTTTCCTGCTGGAGCCTCCACAACAATTTCATCACCAACTTCTTTTCCTATCATGGCCCTCCCGAGGGGTGAGGATACCGAGATGCGTCCTTGACTCACATCCGATTCGTCCGGTCCTACGAGTTGATACTGAACCGGTTCGTCGTTGCTCAAATTTTCCAACAAGACCGTACAGCCAAACACGACCCGATCCGTCTTCACTGTGGCAGGATCGATCACGTCAGCACACGCGATCTTGTACTCAAGTTCCCTTATCCGTCCTTCAACGAAAGCCTGTCGTTCCTTGGCTGCATCAAATTCTGCATTTTCCGTGATGTCTCCGTGGGCTCGGGCTTCCTGAATGGCTCTTATCACCTCTTGTCTATCAACCTCTTTGAGTCGTCTCACTTCTTCTTTGAGGGCTCCATAGCCCGCTCGTGTCATGGGTATACGTTCCACGGCTTCACCTCTTGTTTGCTGCTACGAAACCTATGTTGCAGAACCGGATCATATGCAATAGTCGTATATTGAGAATCGCCGGATAGCGATTTCCGATATACAATTAGTCACTCAGATAGTCCTTTGCCAAGATCTCAGCTATTTGGACAGCGTTGGTCGCTGCCCCCTTGCGAATATTGTCCGACACCACCCACAGATTGATTCCATTGGGCACAGATTCATCCGCCCTGATGCGACCCACAAAAGTTTCATCTCGGCCAGCCGCATCAATCGGCATAGGGTAGAGGTTTTTCGATGGATCATCCACGACCTTCACCCCCGGGGCCTTTTCAAGCAGAGTCCGGACTTCATCCGGGCTGATGGGATCTCGCGTTTCTATATTGACTGATTCCGAGTGGCTGAAGAAGACCGGCACACGTATCGTTGTTGCCGTAATGCCAATGGAATCATCCTCCAGAATCTTCCGTGTCTCGTTAACCATCTTCATCTCTTCCTTGGTGTAGCCGTTTTCCAGAAAGACGTCTATGTGTGGCAGACAGTTGAAGGCGATCCTGTGGGGATAGACCCTCTTTTGGGGTTCGAGAGAGTTTAGAAGAGCCTTCGTCTGATTGTAAAGTTCGTCAATGGCCTTCTTGCCCGTACCTGAGACAGCCTGATATGTGGAAACTACAATCCGTTTGATGCCCACTTTCCTGTGTATGGGAGCCAAGGCCACCACCATCTGGATGGTGGAACAATTCGGGTTTGCCACAATTCCCTTGTGCGTATACCCGGCCACGGCATGCGAGTTTACCTCAGGGACGACCAAAGGCACCTCGGGATCCATACGCCAGGCCGCAGAGTTGTCAACGACCACACATCCGTCTTGAGCTGCAGCTGGGGCATACTTCTGGCTCGCGGCCCCGCCAGCCGAAAAGATCCCAATGTCAATGCCCTTGAAAGAGGATTCAGTCATCTCCTCCACCGAAATCTCCTCACCCTTAAACGCGATCTTTGTGCCTGCAGACTTGGCCGTTGCAAGCAGCTTCAGATTCTTTACTGGAAAATCCCTCTCCTCAAGACAGGCTATCATCTGGTTTCCCACTGCACCAGTTGCCCCGGCTACTGCCACATTAAACAGTTTACCCATTTCCTGTCTCCCTGTTATTGCGTCACGAAGTTCCTAAACTTCCAAACATCAACATCGGGCATTGGCATCCCACTCAAGTCAACGTGTATTTCCTCATATCCCCTTGTGCCAGCTGCTGCCTTCAACCCATCACTTTCCTCTCTTACGCTTTCCGCCACACCAATGATCGCGCGCGCTGCATGCATCTCCCTCACACAGCGGATACTTCTACAAACTCAGCAATCAAGTCCCCAACGTCTGAAGTAGAATGTCCCATCCGGCCAGCTGCCACGCCTTTCAGGTCTTTTTGTAAGACCTTCATCACGGCCATTTCGATGCTTTGTGCCGCATCTGTTTCCCCGAGCGTCTCAAGCATAAGCTGCGCGGCCAAGATTGCTGCAATGGGGTTCACCGTGTTCTGACCGGCGTATTTTGGTGCTGAGCCACTAATTGGCTCAAACATGGAGATCCCTTCGGGGTTAATATTGGCCCCTGCTGCCATGCCCATGCCACCTTGGAGAACAGCTCCCAGGTCGGTAATGATGTCACCGAACATGTTGTCCGTGACAATAACGTCAAATCTCTCAGGATTCTTGACCATCCACATGCACAATGCATCTACGTGTGCATAGTCTGTCTCGATGTCAGGATATTCAAGTGCGACCTCCTGAAATGTCCGTTCCCAAAGATCAAATGCATAGGTCAAAACGTTCGTCTTGCCGCACAGCGTTAATTTATTGCCTTTATTCCTCCGTCTGCAAAACTCAAAGGCATAGCGAACACAGCGTTCCACACCCCTTCTCGTGTTAATTGACTCCTGGATAGCCACTTCATAGGGCGTACCTCGTTTCAGAAATCCCCCTGCTCCAACATAAAGGCCTTCGGTGTTCTCTCGAATGACGACGAAGTCAATGTCATCAGGCGTTTTGTCCTTCAACGGGATCTCTACACCAGGGTAAAGCTTCACTGGACGCAAGTTGATGTACTGATCCAGCTCAAACCGCAGCCTTAAGAGAATACCTTTCTCCAGCACACCAGGCGGCACCTTGGGATGACCCACAGCACCAAGATAGATCGCGTGACGTTCCTTTATGGACTCAAACACCTCATCGGGAAGGATCTGCCCGGTTTTCTTATAGTGTTCACCGCCCAGGTCATAGGGGTGAAAAGAAACCTTGAAGTCGAATCTGCGGGAGGCCGCTTCGACGACCTTTACGCCCTCGGCCACCACTTCGGGGCCCGTGCCGTCACCCGGAATCGCGGCTATGTCATATTGCCTTTGTTTCATAAAAAGATAACACTGGATATCCCGTTCACAAGGATAGCGTGCTTTGCTGACCTATGGCTGCCTCTTCTTGAGTACGTAAGACATGAGCCCGCCGGCCTCAATCAGCTCTTGCATAAATGCGGGTATCGGGTTTGCCCGGAACCGCTTTCCATTGGTATGATCCACAATATCCCCTGTGTCTTGGTTGACCGAGACCCGATCCCCCTGCTGGATGCCTGCAGACACCCCGGGAGACTCAAAAATCGGAAGGCCCATGTTGAAGGCATTCCTGAAAAATATGCGGGCAAAGCTTTCTGCAATCACACACGAGATACCAACCCCCTTTATCGCCATCGGGGCGTGCTCCCGCGATGAGCCGCAGCCAAAATTCTTTCCTGCCACGATGATATCCCCAGGGCGGACCTTTTCATGAAAGGTGGGGTCCATCCCTTCCATGCAGTGCTCTGCCAGTTCACCCATGTCCGTGGTAACGAGATAGGTAGCAGGGATAATGACATCGGTATCAACGTTATCTCCAAACTTCCATACGGTTCCTTGTATTTCGGCAGTCATAGATACCCCGTCAAATCGTGCCGAGCAAATCGAAATGTCGCATCATTAATCCAACTCCTCCGGACTGCCGATCCTTCCCAGTATAGCCGATGCTGCCGCCACAGCGGGGTTGGCAAGATAGACCTCGCTCGAAGGGTGCCCCATGCGGCCGACAAAGTTGCGGTTGGTGGTTGCCACCGCCCTTTCCCCCGGCCCCAATATGCCCATGAAGCCTCCCAGACATGGACCGCACGTGGGCGGGCTCACAATGCCTTTGGCCGAGAGAAAAACCTCCAGGAGCCCCTCATCCATTGCCTGGCGGTAAACAGTGGGCGTCGCGGGCACAACAATAAGACGAATCCCCTTGTGCACTGTATGGCCGTTTAACACACTGGCTGCAAGACGAAGATCCTCAATACGCCCGTTTGTGCAGGATCCGATAACCGCCTGTTCAATAGGAATTGTGCCAACCTCTGAGACACCTCGGGCGTTCTCAGGAAGATGTGGGAACGCTACCTGGGGCTCAACGCCAGACACGTCGTAGTTCCTGGTGTCTGCATACGCGGCATCTTGGTCACTCGCATAACATACATAAGGACGCTTTGCTCGCGTCTTAACGTAATCTTTTGTGATTTCATCAGGGGCAATCAGGCCGACTTTGGCCCCGGCTTCAATGGCCATATTGGCCATGGTCATGCGGTCAGCCATGGGCAGGGCGTCGATGACATCGCCCGCGAATTCCATAGCCTTGTATGTGGCGCCATCCACCCCAATGTCACCTATGGTGAACAGGATCAGGTCCTTTCCCGTCACCCACTTGCCCAGGTGGCCATGATATGTGAGTTTGATCGACTCCGGAACTTTGAACCAGGCCTCTCCCGTAATCATGGCCGCTGCAATGTCCGTGCTGCCTACACCCGTCGCAAACGCGCCAAGGGCACCATAAGTACAGGTGTGGCTGTCGGCACCAATCACCACGTCCCCTGGCAGCACCAAACCTTGCTCGGGCAACAGCACGTGTTCAATCCCCATGTCGCCCAACTCAAAGAAATGCGTGATATGATGTTTCTTGGCAAAGGCCCGCATCGTCTGAACCTGCACTGCAGACCGGATGTCTTTATTTGGGACAAAGTGATCCGGTACCAGAGCGATTCTTTCCGGATCAAACACAGACTCCACACCTGACTGCTCAAAGAGTTCAATGGCAATGGGGGCAGTGATGTCATTAGCCAAAGCCATGTCCACACGAACAGTAATGAGTTCGCCGGGTACAACCTTATCCTGGCCGGCATGAGCGGCCAAGATCTTTTCCGCAATGGTTTGTCCCATATCTACACAGGCTCTTCGTGGGGGGTATCGAGCCTTTCGCGAGAAGCCGCTCCAGCCTCGCGTCTCTTGCGAAGCCACAAGGTGGTGAAAGGCCCGGAAAGGACGTAACACAGTATGATAAGGAAGCAGGCAACAGCTGGCTCCGCTGCGATCACAATGAAAAGCATCACAATGACCACCAGCATATTGAATTTCATCTTTCTATAAAGCCCTGCATGCTTGAAGCTATAGTATTTCAGCGTGCTGACCATGAGGCAAGATAGGCCGTAGATCATGATAAGGATTGTCACATGGCTTGCCGTTCCTGTTCCACCGAGACGCTGATGGAGGACAACCGTGGCAGCAATCATGAAGGCCGCCGCTGGAATCGGAAGCCCATTGAAGTAATCGCCGCCCGCAACGTGGGTCTGAACGTTAAAGCGAGCAAGCCGAAGGGTCCCGCAAGCCACAAAGATAAGAGCTGCCAACCAACCCAACCTTCCAAAAGGCTGAAGAGCCCATAAGTAGACCAGAATGCCGGGTGCCACGCCAAAGGATATGACATCACTGAGCGAGTCGTACTCCAAGCCGAACCTGCTTACCGTGCGGGTGACCCGGGCAATCTTTCCGTCCAACGCATCAAAGACTGCTGCCAACATGATGGCAACAGCTGCCTTCAAGAAGTGACCTTGAATAGCCGCCACGATGGCATAAAATCCGCAAAAAAGGTTTGCCGTGGTGAGAAGATTGGGCAGGACATAGATCCCACGCTGCAGCTGTCTTCTTTTCGAACGCTTTTTTCTCTTCATGACAGACGCCCCAAAATCGACGATCCCGCATGGACCTTGTCCCCTTCAGACACGGTAGGTGTCGTGCCTGAAGGAAGGTAAACATCCAGGCGAGACCCAAAACAGATCATACCAAACCGCTCCCCACGATTCAATCGATCTCCTTCCCGCACCTTGCAGATGATCCGCCTTGCAATAAGCCCAGCCACCTGCACCACTATGACCTTACGGCCCCCGACTATTTCTAAAGTCAAGGCATTTCGTTCGTTGTTTCTAGATGCCTTGTCCAAGTTGGCAGAAAAGAACTTGCCTGGATGATAAACAATGTCCGTAACCCTACCAGTGTCGGGTATGCGGTTGACATGGACACTGAATATAGACATGAAAATACTGATCTTGAGCATCTGGTCAGCACCAGCCTCAGGATCGTTTACCATACCAACCTTCAGGACTTTCCCATCGGCCGGGGAGACAACCACGCCATCCGCTTCGGGAATGACCCTCTCTGGATCTCTGAAGAAGAAACAGACAAAAAAGGTGACTCCTAATGAAAGAACTGCCAGCGCGTATAGCCCCAGAATGCCGAGGATGGCTGCTGCCAGGGCCGATCCGAGTATGAATGGATACCCTTCGCGAGCAACTGGAAGGCCTCTCTGCTCGGGGAGCCTACGACCATTGGAACGAACGATTGAATCCTCGGTGTTCTGTCGCAACCTGTCTATCGGGCCTTCACGCTCTTCTTGCTTGTGCGGTGTTTGGCCAGGATCCTCTCTATCTTGTCCCTGCCGGCAAGCTTGCGTTTTTGTAATTTTTTCCGTTGTATAGCTTCTTCTGTTGTGAGATGAATTCGCTTGTTGTATTCTTCGAGCTGCTTTTCATATTGGCGATGTTGTTCCACGTATTTGCGCAGCTCTTGGTTCTTCCCGATCAACTGTGCAATGAGCCTCTCGTCCCTCTCTTCCATACATGATCCTCCTGGAACAGGTCTGGTCCGCGCTGGTTTGCACCGGATACGCTGATGGATTCCCGAAAAATTTTTATTATACTTTTTTTTATCTTCTTGTCAATAATCAACGGCCGCTCCCAGCTTTATTTCAGCCTCTGATTTTCGAAGATAATACGGGGCCAGGGTTTCAACATCTGCGATCTCACCTTTTAGAATTTGCTGCATGCCGATGTAAGCCACCACCGACGCCCTGATCGTGTTAAGATACGCTGGGGCGAAATACGCTCTTCTTCCTAAGGTTTGGTTGATCAACTCCCGGTACACAAGGGCACCATCGCCCACAAAGAGGCACGAACCTTCGATCTGCTTCAGCCATTGCCACGGTTCCACCGCACAATCTTGAATCACCTTCTCCCATACCAGAAAGGCCGTGCTTCGGTAGAGCGCCGTATATATTTGCCCTTTGCGCGCATCCAGAACGGGGCAGATGAGATTTGGAAAGGCGGGAAACTGGTGTGCGAGGGCATCCAGCGTCGACACTGCGGCGATAGGCTTTCTGGCAGCAAAAGCAAGTCCCTTGACCGTGCTCATCCCGATCCGCAGACCCGTGAAGCCCCCGGGACCTACGGTCACCGCGAGACCATCACAATCCCCGACGGTCAGCCCTGCTATGTGGAGGGTACGGTCAATAACAGACAACAGGCGCTTTGCGTGCGTTCGTGAGCTGGTCACTGCCACCTCAGCCAGCAACCTGGTATCTGCCAAAACCGCCACGCTCCCTGTTTGGGTGGATGTATCAAC
>JASFIH010000023.1:0-8090 GCA_050122775.1 Deltaproteobacteria bacterium | reverse complement strand
TGGCGGGATGGCCCAAAGTGCGAAACGAAGTGAGTACTTAAGGGCGCCCTCAGGCGCCTGTGTTTAGGTTTTGCATAGCAAAACAACAGGTTCTCAACGTAGCCATCGGGCGTTAGATGGGGTTTTCAAATGACTTCTAGGAGGGAGGAAGGACGCTGATTACCTTCAGGTGTCTTGGCACCACTTCCAGACGAATTGGGGTTTTGGCCATAAAGTCTCCGTCGGCATACAAGTCCATGGGGCCCAGGGAATGCACAAATACCGCTCCTGCTTGATACAAGTCAACTTCCTTGTGCTTCACATGCGCCCCTTTGTAGACAGAGGGAAAGATGGCAAGGACTCTCCGCCTGGGCATCCCCCTAACAACGCAAATATCCAGCAAAGCGTCATCAAATGCGGCCTGGGGTGTAATGAGCATGCCTTTGGCGTACGACCTGATATTGCCAAAGGCCACAAGAAAGACGTTCCCAAAAAGCCTTTGTCCATCAAATCTAAGCTCTACTGTCTTGGGCTTAAAGGAGAAAAACTTGAACAGGCCGCCCATAACATGCATGAAAAAAGGATCTATCTTTCTGCTCCTGGCGAAAGCAGCAACTTCTGCGTCAAAACCAAGGCATGCAGTTCCGCAAAAGAACCTGTCTTGATTCACTCTGACCAGGTCTATCTTCCTGGTCTGTGTCCCTCTGAGCAAATCACATGCCGTGTCGATGTTCTTTACGCCCATGTTGACCGCGAAATCGTTTGCGGTTCCCAGAGGCACAATTCCCAGCGCGGTCTCCGTACCAGCTATCCCGTTGATCACCTCGTTGACAGTGCCGTCGCCCCCAAAGGCAACAACAGCCTCACATCCCCGCACAGCAAGATCGCTTGCCAGCTCCGTCATGTGCCCCGGATGTTGGCTGACCGCCACATCACAGGTGACCCCCGCTTCTCCCAGACGCCGTATAACGCCAGGATACAGCTTTCTACATCTCCTTCCACCAGCAACAGGATTTATGAGGACATGGACTCTCTTCAACGGACGATCTTTTTGATTTTTTCGGCTTTGTCTTTGAGTTTCTTGACCTGCCCTATGCCGGGAACCTTTTCAATAACCTTATCGGCCAGTTGGCCCTCAAGCGAGTTCTTATCGCGTACCGATTCTTGAGCAGGTTCTGCCTTTCCTTCTGGTTTCTTGTCCTGACTCAACTCTTTTTTTATGGCACGCACCTCTTTAACCGTCTTACCAAGGCCTGTCCCTATACTTGGAAGGCGTTTGGCCCCAAAAAAGAGTAGGACCAACAGGGCAATGAGGAGCAGTTCTGGCAGCCCTAGTCCAAACATGGGTATTCTCCTTTGCAGAAGTGGAAGGGGAAACGGCTACAGTGCGTTTTCAATTTAAACCATCACAGGGAACGAGGTCAATATCAGGTGACTTTCAGTCCAGTGGGGTCCACCTTTGCATGCAGCAGTCTTGCATCCTTCCTCATGGATAGCACCTCGACCCACTCTGGCCTCAAAGAAACTATGTTCTCTGCTTCCCCCAAGGCCCAAAGGCATCCTCCGCCACCCGCACCCGCAAACCTTGCCCCGCAACCGAGGCCTAAAGCCTTTTCGTGAAGTGCCACCCCTGTTTTGTCAAAGACTTTGGGGGTCATCTTTCGCCTTATTTCCACCTCTCGGTTTATGGCCCATGCAGCAGCACTCCAATCCTTGGCGCGGATGGAATCCACAAATTGCTTTGTACAGGAGATAATCTCAGGCCAAAGATGCCTTCCTCTTCCCCCGACAAACTGCTCTGTCCATTGAGTGTTAATGTCTTGCGACTCGTGGGGAACACCACAATAGGCAACCAGAAGGTGCCTCTCCAGGCTGGCGTATTCCTCCTTCTGCACGACCTCAGTCCGCGTGAAAGGAGGTTGTCCGGGATCTCCAGGCCAATACCAGGCATGGACGCCTCCATACAATGCAGCCAGTTGATCCTGCATGCCACACGGAATCCCGGCCACAGCTTCCTCAAGGGCGTGAGCCAAGAGCACGATTTGCTCTCTGCCCAGCGCAGGAGTGTCCTCGTCCTCCATCAACGCCGCCGAAAGGGCCCCGATGATCGCCACCGCTGCGGTGGAAGAACCGCCGAGGGCGCTTCTTGGTGGTGACTTGGATGTGATCTCGATGTGCACGCCTTCCACCCGGAAATAACTGGCAATAGCAAAGACCAAACCGAGCGGCCCGTCAAAGGGGGCATTGTCAGCAGGGTGCACCTCGGTGTCAAACCCGTTCGAAGAAACCATGATTTCACCGGATTTCCATGGTAGAAGCCTCACCCAAGTCTTCATATCGAGGGCAATATTGAACGTGCACGGAGACAGATGTCGAAGCGGAAAGTGGAATGTCTTGATATCCAAAGTGCCTCCACAGTCGATCCTGCAGGGAGCGGATGCCTCAACAGGCCGGGATTCAAGACGTTTCTTCAGTGACTTCACAGCAAGAACTTTCCTCATCATCGGAATCTCTCCTCACTTAGCAGGCCCGCATAACCGTGTCAACGCCAGCCGCTTTGAGGCGTCCGCCCTTAAACTCCTTGACAAAATCGGCCGGTTCTTATAGGGGAGCTTCGTATTCAGAAAATATCCACGTTACGTCCGGGCCTGACCTGTCCGGAATCCAAGTTTGTGTTTCAATTGGAAACCAGGTGAGAAAGGAGAGAGATGCATGAACATTCTAATGTTTGGGCCGAACGGCAGTGGCAAGGGCACACAGGGAGCGATTGTGAAGGACAAATACAACCTTCCGCATATTGAATCAGGCGCCATCTTCCGCGAGAACATTTCTAAAGGGACGGAGCTGGGTGCCAAGGCCAAGGAGTACATAGATCGCGGAGATCTCGTACCGGACGAAATCACCATCCCAATGATTCTGGACCGTCTAAAGAAAGCGGATTGCAAGAATGGATGGCTCCTCGACGGATTTCCCAGAAACAAGAATCAAGCAATCAAACTCGATGAGGCGCTCAAGGCTGCAGGGCTTGACCTGAACGTGGTCGTTGAGGTCGTACTCGACAGAAAGATTGCCAAGAACCGCATCATGGGCCGCAGGCTCTGTGTGAATGATAACAACCATCCAAATAACATCTTTATCGACGCCATCAAGCCAGATGGTGACAAATGCCGGGTCTGCGGCGGGGACCTCATAGAACGCTCCGATGACCAGGACGAAGTCGCCATAGACAAGCGCCACAGCATCTATTACGATACAAATACCGGGACCCTGGCGTCTGCCTATTACTTTAGGGATCTTGCTAAAAAAGGGGGTAAGATGAAATATGTTACCCTTGACGGGGCTCCGAGCGTTCAGGCCGTTACCGCAGAGCTCATGTCAAAACTATAGGTGTGGACAGCGCGTGTCGGGTGTCTGCCCAACTACGTTGTTCCGGGCAGACACCTGTTGAGCGCTGGTGTTGGGCACCTTCTCCTCCATGAAGAGCAGAAGAATCTGCTTTTTTCTCTTTGCCCTGGTCTTCCTCGTATCTCTTCTTTCTTATTTTCTATTCCCCATAGCCCAACTTTTGCTTATGGGCTCAAGTACGCGCTGTGAGGAGAAATTTGCTTTTCTATTCGGCAGGCTCCTCCAGGTTTCCACTTTCAGCCACTTCCCCCACGAGGGCTTCGAACAGTGTAATAAGATCTTCGTTGGTCTTGCGAAGCCTTCCTGATACGGCCCTGCCAACGGCCCTCGTGACCAGCAGCCCCAACAGGGGATCTTCTTCACCCAAACGGTTAAAGTCCGCTCGATTGATCACCAGGAGCTCACAATCCGTACTGGCGGTGACAGAAGCCGAGCGAAGTTCCTCGTCCAAGAGGGCCAGTTCGCCGAAGAACACCTCCTCCTGATCCGTCAGCGTTACAATAGTGAAGTAATCGTTGTCGAGGGTGCGTTTAAGAACCTCTACCGTGCCCGTATTCAGAATAAAAAGCTCGCTTCCCGCCTCACCCTCCCGTATGATGTAGTCACCTGTCTTGCATTGCCGAAGGGAGACGATGCCTGCCAGCTTGGATAGCCTCGTGTCATCATCCTTGATACCTTGAAACAATTCGATTCTACTCAGCTTCTCAATGATAGGCCTTTCATCCATGATCCCGCCTGCCAGTTAGGTTTTTACGATGATGGCCCGGGAGTATGGCTTGATCTTGTACTCCGGACCAGGATTGAATACCGGGTGATTACTTTGCAGCTTCTTGACCTCCTGCAGATTGGCAACCAGTCGGGATAGATCAGGGGTCCTTTGTGCCATGCGCAGGGCTTCTCTCTTGCGCTGGTAGATGTTTCCCGTATTCTCCAGAACGCCGATCAAAATGCTCTTTTCAGCCTCCATAAAATGCTGGCTGAGACTGGCAAAACTCTCTCCCACAAAACCAGGTGGCAGTTCCTTGGTCGCTAAGCGGTTCTGTTCCATGTCAAGGAGGTCCCTGATGACATGGGATACACCGGAGGCAGCCGAGGCGTTTGCAAGAAGAACCCTGTTATGCTGTCTGGACAAGAATATCTCGTCACAATGGACACCGCGCAGATACCGCTCAAACTTGGCATCGATCAACTCCACACATGTGTAGATATCCTTCGAAATGGACTTAACGGTCATAGCCGCCATGACTGTCCTTGAGTCCACCTCCTGGGGTGTGCCCTCAATGCTGCTGTCAGCCAAAATGAGTACTTTGGCCGCCCGCCTCACGTTCGCCCGCTGCAGGACGGCCTCGTCCACGTAGTCCCCCCGGACAAAACCGATGTGCTGCAATTCGGGTATTGACCTCAAGTTTTCCACTTCTGCTGGCTTAACCATGCTGACGAGAACCACGTCCTCAGAAGTCAGTCGTCGATTCACCTTGAGGATGTCCGTCAAAAAGACGGGCATCTCGTTCTTCCAGCCACAGATCACGAGGTGCTGTCTGAGTTTCTTTTGCGTAGCCAAGCCGGTTCCCTCCTTTATTCTCCATTCCACCAGCCAAGAGGCGATTCTGCCCGTCAGAATGCTTGCCACAAGGACACCGACCACAATCACCAGAACGGCTATGACCCTGCCGCCCGCGGTTTCGGGCACCTTATCGCCGTAGCCCACGGTTGAGGCCGTGACAACGGTCCACCAAATAACATCACCAAGACTGCGGAAACCGGAATTCGTGCCATGTTCGAGCAGCAATATACTCATCGAGGCAACGAAGAAGACCAAGATGATGCCAAGAACAATGGGCCACGTTCGGCTTCTTACAAAGCGATGCCAGCGCCGACCAGCGCTGACATGTCGCTCCTGTCTGTTGGTATCGTTTTCCGGTTGCGGACTCATCCCTGTCTATTCAAACTTACCTGCCTTGGCCAAGGCGATAAAATGGGCGATGTCAATCTCCTTCGGGCAGACAAAGCTACATGCCTGCGCTGTCCGGCACCGGGGGGTTCCTTGATCTCCATACAAGACATGCATTCTTCGCTGCTTAGCCGTTTCCCTCGGGTCCATGAGGCGAACGATATTGGCCAGCATGGCGTTTGGCCCGAGGTAGTTCTTCTGGGTGATGCATGCGGTCGTGCAGCAGAAGCAATTAATGCAGCGGGTGGCCTCAACATAGACTTCTAGCACACGCGGAGAAATGCGGTATTCGTCTCCTTCCGGATGCAACGGGGCAGGTTCAATAATATAAGGCTTTACAAAATGGACTTGTTCATAGGCCGTTTCCATGTCTATGACCAGATCTCGAATCACCGGAGCAACGGTCAAAGGTTCGACCGTAAAGGTCTGTGTCTTGAAAAGTTTGACGGCATTCTCCACAAGGAGTTCACACGTCAAAAGGGGCCTTCCGTTTATCTTCATGCCGCATGTACCGCACTGGCCATGTTCGCACGAAGAACGCCATGTCAGTGTGGGGTCCTGGTCGTCATTGATCTTTTGAAACAGGTCTACGAAGCGCAAGATGCGACCTGCCGTGAGTTCGTATTCCTGCACCCATGAGCGCCGGGCATCAGGGTCATAACGCCTCACCTTCAGCGTCAGTTCATATTCATCGGCCATTCAACCCCCACCATACAGTTCAACAAATATCAATCCCGCAAAAGAAAACTTGACGAAGAGACGGCGTCACAAGAATTTCATAGATAAAGCTTGCGGGCCTCGCGGAATGAGGCCCACTAAGAAGTGTATCTCAGCCACGAAAGATGCACGACAACTTGGCAAACGTGCTTTTCGTGAAGTCGTCAGTACTTTCTTTCAATGATGCCGAACTTCTCGGAGTGCTCCCCCCCAGCTTCAAAGATACTCATATCGATCGGCCGACTGCCTAGCTTCACCTCTCCATACTTCTCCATGTAGGCCAGGGTGTGATACTGAAACTCCGGGCTTCTCTCCGGATAATCCTCACGATAATGAGCCCCTCTCGACTCCCTCCTGGATAGGGCGCCCTGGGCGATCACCATTGAAACGTCCAGAAGATGATCGAATTCCCAGAACTGTAGAAGTTCCTGGTTCATAACAAGCGACTTGCTGCACAGTCCCATCTTCCTTGCTCTTTCCTTGAGCTCTTTGAGCTGTTCGATCGCCCCTGCAAGGCCCCCCTCATTTCGGAATACACCCACTTTGTCCGTCATAAGCACCCGAAGCGCGTGCCGAAGGTCTGCATACCGCATGGTGCCCTTGGATTCCAGATAATCGGAAAATTGTCTGAAGACATGCTGTCCAGCGTCTTGCGGCAAATCGCCGGGATCCTCTGCCTCGGGTAGATAGGCTACCACTCTCTCTCCCACAACTTTGCCCATGGTAACCAACTCCAACAAGGAGTTTGTGCCCAATCGATTGTGACCGTGCAGGCTGGCAGCAGCGAACTCCCCGCACGCGTATAATCCGGGTATCATTCGCTCCGCGTCCTTCTGAACCTCTCCGAATTCGTTGGTCGGTGCACCGCCCATTTGATAGTGGGCTGTCGGGGTAACCGGACACAACTCCGTCTGGGGATCAACCCCCACAAATCTGCAAAAGAATCTGCACACTTCCTGAATTCTCGTCTTGTGGATATATTCGGGGAGGTGTCTAAGGTCCAGCCAAACATGGGGAAGTTTATGATCAGGGTGTATGCACCCTCTCCCTTCACGGATCTCGGTCATGATGCACCTGGAAACAAGGTCCCGCGGGGCAAGGTCTTTGGCAGTCGGCGCATAACGCTCCATAAAAGGCTCCCCATCCTTGTTCCGCAGAATGCCACCTTCACCGCGCAACGCCTCGCTGGCCAGAATGCCAGGGCCTACGATCCCTGTGGGGTGGAACTGAACAGCTTCCAAATCCATAACCGGGAGCCCGGACTGCAAGATGAGAGCCAACCCATCCCCTGTGTTCTGGCGGCAATTACTACTCACCTGATACATGCGAGTCTTTCCACCCGTGGCCATGACTGTGGCTTTGGCCAAAACTGCTACAAACTTGCCATTTTGCTCCATGAAAATGATGGCCCCTACACAGCGGCCGTTTTTGAACAGCAATTCTGTAGCAACACTCTGATTCAGGGATTCTACCCCATGCCTGAGAGACTCGGCCCACACCGTATCCATGATGCCCTTGCCTGTCCGGTCGGCTTCGTAGCATGCGCGAAACGCCTTGACCTCGCCGAAATTCAGCATGTGGCCACCGAAAGGCCTCTTTGCAATTCGACCTTCTTCTGTGCGGCTGAAATGCATGCCGCGCCTTTCCAGCCACAGAACCTCCTCCCAGGCCGATTCACAGACTTTCTGGATGATATTCTGATCGGAGGAGCAGTCCGACCCCTTCCACGTATCGAACATGTGGTAGATGACTTTGTCCACAGGATCGCTCGGATCCACCGCAGCCATCCCTCCTTGGGCCGCAGCGGTATGGGACTTTTGCGGGCTGTACACCTTGGTGACAACGACCATGCTTGTGCCAGGACGCCTCTCACATATCTCTACCGCACATCTCAGGCCCGCTCCACCAGCCCCTATCACCAGCACATCAGGCCTCACTATTGAGTCGATGTGTAACCCGTTTCCCACGTTTGTATCCTCTACACCGTGAGGATCATCTTGACTCCTGCGTAAGCAAATACGCCCAAGATGAAACTCAT
>JASFIH010000022.1:0-8109 GCA_050122775.1 Deltaproteobacteria bacterium | reverse complement strand
ATCAGTCATGAAGTCAATCAAGGAATCCAGCGGGGAGGTTTTCTGCTTCTTCGCCATAACGTTTCCCTGTTCTGTTCAGCTATTTTGAAAAACCGTCAGTAATCGACGCGTTCTTTCAATTCTTTTCCGCATTTGAAGAAGGGAAGCTTCTTGGACGGTATCTCAACCGGAGCCCCAGTCTTGGGATTTCTTCCAACGTAGCCCCTGTACGCTTTTACGAAGATGCTGCAAAAGCCACGTATTTCGACTCTCTCGCCTCTGCCAAGGGCCTCCGAGACGGCGTTGAAAAAAATGTCCACGACCTGCTCAGCCTTTGCGTTGCTGATGCGCGCTTCCTGCTGTAAAGCATCGATGAGGCCAGACTTGTTCATGGGTCCTCCCCCTGATTGGTCATGGTTTCACGAAGAACTGATTCTAAATGTCCCATACGCAAGCACGGGATTACCGACAATCCTCTAATAAAGGACAACACTTTGAAAAGTCAAGAGAAATCTCCGGGGAAACACCACTAATACCGTCGGCGAATTTCAGCCACGACCGACTCCATGAGAGATCGAATTTCAGAAAGCCGAGCCTCGGAAAGGGACTCGAATCTCAGGACCAACACAGGCTGGGTATTTGAAGCCCTGACCAGGCCCCAGCCATCTCCAAAGAGAACCCGCACGCCGTCTATATCAATGACGTTGTACCTCTGCCGAAAGTACTCGGTAACGTCTTTGACAACCTGGAATTTGACGTCATCAGGGCACGGAACCCGAATCTCTGGGGTGTTGTATGTCTTGGGAACATCCCTTAGAAGTTCTGAAATGCTCTTGCCGGTTGCTGCCAGGATCTCCAGTAAGCGACAGGAAGCGTAAATGGCGTCATCATAGCCAAAGTATCGATCAGCAAAGAACATGTGTCCGCTCATCTCCCCTGCAAGCTCTGCCTGAATCTCTTTCATCTTCTGCTTGATCAGCGAATGCCCTGTCTTCGACATGACAGATCGGCCGCCTCGCTTTTCTATGTCGTCATAAAGGGTTTGAGAGCACTTCACCTCGGCGATGAAGGTGGCACCGGGTTTTCTCGCCAGGATTTCCCTTGCGAAAAGGATCATCAGCTGGTCGCCCCATATGATATTTCCTTGGCTGTCGATGACGCCAAGGCGATCTCCGTCGCCATCAAAGCCGATCCCAACGTCAAGCGCGTTTTCCCTGACCACTGCGATGAGGTCTTGCATGTTTTCTTCCACTGTGGGGTCCGGTTCATGGTTCGGAAAGGTACCGTCCATATCGCAATATAACTCAAAGACCTCACAGCCCAAGTTGCGCATGATCGGCGCGGCCACCACACCTGCAGGCCCATTGCCGGCATCGATTGCCACCCTGAGAGGGGCAGCAAGATGAATGTTCTCTTCCACGAATCTCTTGTACGCAGTGAGGACATCAGCCGTTTCCATGTGTCCCTGCCCGTCGGCAAACGTTTCGCTTTCAATCAATTCTCGCAGCCTCTGTATCTGCTGGCCGAAGAGTGTGTCATAACCGCTACACAGCTTGAAGCCATTATACTCAGGAGGGTTATGGCTCGCAGTTACCATAACACCGCCTTCCTTCTGCAAGTGTCTCACTGAAAAGTAGAATACGGGCGTGGGGCATACACCGATGTCCACCACATCGCACCCCGTTGCGAGGAGGCCTCGAATGATGAGATCTTGATATTTCTCGGAACTCAAACGGCAGTCCCTGCCCACAGAGATCTTGGAGCATGATTCCCCCTGCAGGTATGTACCAAAAGCCTTGCCAATCAGCGTGACGTCCTGGTTAGTCAAATCCTCGTCAACAACGCCTCGAATATCGTATTCTCTAAAAATCTGAGGATTCATAATTCCTCTCTCACAGAAAACCGACCCTGTATACCTCGGTGAAAACTCGGGGTCCTTCACCGCCGTCCCTGTGCTGAACAGAACACGAAATGCGCTCGATATGGCGGTTCAAAGAGAGCGAACAATGGCCAGTGTTCCCACGAGCCAGCAGTACGGAGCAAAGGCAAAAAGGTCTCCCCTTCTCACAACGTGCATCAGAACCTTGAGCGCCATATAGCCTACAGTCCCAGCTATGGAGGCACCGAGCAGTATAAGACCTCCCGACGGGACGTGCGAAGCCGAAATCTGACTCCACTCAAAGGCCAAAGCTGACAAAATGGCAGGAATGGATAACAGGAAAGAATACCTGGCAGCTGTCTCCCTGTCCACGCCCATGAACAGACCCACAGCAATGGTTGCACCGGAACGGGAGATCCCTGGCAGCACAGCCATGCCCTGCACCATCCCTATGCACACGGCATCCCGGACAGTGAGCTGAGTGGCATCTCGCCCCTCCTTTCTCAACCCCCGGGTCAGCCACAGCAATAGTCCTGTGACCAGCAGCATCGTTCCAACAATCTGAACTGATGAAAAAACCTTTGCGGCTACAGGACGAATCACAAGGCCTATGAGGATGGTAGGTATCGTTCCGATAAGGACAAGACTCAGCAGCTTCATCTCCGGCTTTCTCCAAATGCGTTCAACGAGACGGTGGTTTCCCGAAGACCAAGTGGAGATCGAAAAAAGCGTCGTAAAGATCTTGGAAAGGTCTCTGAAAAAAAACATGCATACGGCCACAAGGGTGCCCACGTGCAGCCAGATATCAAAAAGGATTTCCGGTTCCCTCAAGCCAAACAAGTCTTGAAAGAACACCAAATGGCCAGAACTGCTTATTGGAAGGAACTCAGTCAGACCCTGAATGGCACCCAGCAAAGCAGCATAGTGAACCTCCACGCTGAGCCTCACTCCTGGGCAGAATCGAAGGGAACGTGACCCTCTAACGCCATTTTGATTTTTTGTTTTAGCTCACTCAAATCTGCGCTCTTAACGACGTAGTAATCGGCTGCGATGGACTTTAGATCTCCCTTGTAGGAAGAATAGGCTGAACACAAAATGACGGGGATGTTGTAAAATTCCTTCCGAATATCCTGCAGCAAGTCCAGCCCATCATGTTCGGCCATTTTGATGTCCAAGATGATAAGGTCTGGTTTCTCCTCTTCGATTAATCCAACCAAGCCGTAACCACTTCCTGTAGTGATTACTTCATACCCTTCATCTTCCAATTCCTCCCCATAGAGCATGCGGATGACCTCTTCATCATCAACGATAAGAATCTTATTCATGACAGCCCCCGTTTGCTGTTTATTCGAACCATTTTTGAAGCAAAGTGGATTTGTTTCTTTCAAAGACGATGCACTGGTCTTCTATGACTTCCTCGGCCTGCTGAATCGTCATCGGCTCCAGTCCGATCACAAAAGAACAGGTACGCCCGAAGTAGAGCGAGATCAACCCTTCTATGATCTTTTCCCTTTCAGATGTGCCGTTCTTGTATGCAACCGCAAAGTCCATCAGGATCTCGGCCCACAGGTTGGCAGGGAACTCAAAGTTTGCAAGACTCATGGCTTTAACCTCAGATAGCTTCTTGTACAGACTCACAGAAAGAATCTTCTTCCAGAGGCTATCGTAGCTCCCAAAACCTGCCTGAAACTTGTTATGAAGTCTTTCCAGGTTGATTTCGACCGGAGGGGGCATTTCCATTTCCCCAAGCCCAAAACCGAAAATTGCTGTTGGCTTGCTCCAGCGGACGTCTTTCCAGAAGGAGATCCTTGCTGTCATAATATCAAAAATCGTTCCCACAACCTGCGAAAACATAGGACCAAGCGATTCGCCAGGATCTTTGGGTTTGTGAATCTTTGGTCTTCCCATGAAGGACTGGCAAATGGGTATATCGTTGCAGATGGCTGTGGTTGTCATCCAGACATCAATACCGAACTCGGACACAGCTGGGGTCCAATCCTCGCCTTTCAAGTAAATCTCGGCCATCTGTCCGGAGAAGCCAAAGTCTCCCCCAATGGGCTGTCGGACCCTGCGCCCGTAGATCGATCTTATCATAGGGTATGCAATGTTATTCGTGATGGTCCCATCATATTTGTGTCGAACATAGAGGGGTGCTACAAAACCGAAATCTTCAAAAAGAGGTTCTCCCAGGTTCTTCACCCAGCGCGGTGTAATGCTTTTCAGGTCAGCATCTAGGAGGAGAATAGCCTGTGCTCCAAGTTCACAGCTCTTTCTAAAAAGGTTTTTGACATTGTTTCCTTTGCCTTTCACGCCCGGCGGTGTTGACAAATATATCTTGGGAACTTCCGTGGGAGTATTCATGAACGCATCCCGCGTCCCGTCGGGCGAATTATTGTCACAGTTAATAATAACGCTGTTTTTATCCCCGAAATACTTCACAAGACCTTCAGCTGCCATCTGTGTGGGATAGGAAATCAGCTCGGCCTCATTGTATGAGGGAATGCCCACAATCAAGTCGGCAGCCCGCACGTCACTTGGATTGTCTTCAATGTGCATCCTGCAACTCCCTCAAAAGCTCTGACTGACCTGTACCCAGAAAAGAAAAAAGACTGGGAAGTCATGGTCTTTAAAGTGCAATGCATACTACATATCTCGGGCCGCGTCAACTTGACCGATTGGCACAAATCCACCGCTGTGAACATCCGGCAAACGCCCCAGCCGGTGAGCTTGGGAGCCTTTCAGTCTTGATGTTCCTGCCATTTTGTGATACACGCATCATACTTGTCTTTTTGCGTCGCTCGGCAGAGGAAGACGGCCGCACGTTGATGACCGGTTCGCTCTCCGCAAGCCTCGCGCGGAAGGGCAGGGGGGTTCACCCTACATAGAAGCTATTTCAAAACCTTAGATCGCGTTCGATGGCAAGGCGAGGACCGATGAAAAAGCGCAGCATACATGGGAGTATGTGAGCATTTTGAAGAGGTTCTCAACGTAGCCATCGGGTGTTGGATGGGGTTTTGAAATGGCTTCTAAGGAATTTATGGCGGTTAGGGTGTAGATGGCGTGAATTCGAGAAGATTACGGTTAAAGGATGCTAAGCGCACGGCTGAGGATGAACCATCTTTGCGTATGAATCGTGAATACTGGACACTGACGAATTGGGTCAAAGGCTGGTCGGGCGTTATTCTTGATCCCCTTTCCCGCCTGTTGGCGAATCTCGGGATCCAGCCGAATCTTCTGTCCATGATTGGTTTCTTCGCGGCATCTGCTGCGGGTGCGGCAGTAGGCGCTGGCTATATTTCTCAAGGAGGGCTGTTGTTCTTGGTCTCTGGGCCGTTCGATGCCCTCGATGGGGCCCTGGCCCGAACGGCGGGTCTTGAGTCACGGTTTGGGGCTTTCCTCGATTCCTTTATAGATCGTTATTCGGAAGCCGTCGTGCTGTTCGGGATACTCTACTGGGCCACAGTGCACGATCATCACGTTCTGGTATTCCTCACTTTCCTGACCGTAGTTGGCTCAATCATGGTGAGTTACGCGAGGGCCAGAGCCGAGGGGTTGGGCATCTCATGCAAAGTGGGCCTTTTCACCCGACTCGAACGCTTCATTGTGTTGACCCTTGCCTTGATTTCCCAACAGCTTTTTGTCGGCATGTTTATCCTGGCCCTGCTGACAAACTTCACTGCCTTGCAGCGCATGTTCCATGTCTACCGACAGTCCCTTCGCCAATAGCCCTTTCCGCCAAAACCCAGGACAATGCGAGAAACCGCGAGAGACAACGTGTTGACAAACCACGTAGGTTCTGGTTTAAGAGAAAGCTGCTCCCGTGTTGGGGTGGCCGAGCAATAGACAGACAGCACGTGGATTCGGGTTGTAGGGACACGGCAGGCGTGTCACAACAAGAATCACGTCCAGCTGTTAGGTAGGTTCCAGAATACCAAAAGGTGTAAATATGTATTCCAGAATGCTTGTGCTTCGATTTCCAAAGACAGAAGTGGAAAAGCCGATTGTGTGTTTCCTTGCAAGTGACTTTAACCTCACTTTCAATATCCTTAAGGCAACCATACTCCCTCGGAAGGAGGGAGTCATGATCATGGAATTGTCAGGAACGAGAAAGGATTACAAGAGAGGGGTTCAATATCTGAAAGAGCACGGCGTGCAAGTGCAAGCGGCTGACCAAGAGATCCAGCGTAACGTGACCAAGTGCACTCACTGTGGGGCATGCACAGCCGTCTGCCCAACAGGTGCCCTATCAGTTAAGCGGCCTGAGATGAGCGTTGAATTTAGAGAAAAGAAATGTAGTGTGTGCGGGCTATGTGTGCCCGCCTGTCCTCCCAGGGCGATGGAGGTTCGCGCTATTGGGGATGCAGTCTTAATATGAACCGCGATAGCGGGCGCATTCCCAGTCCCGACATGTCGGGACTGCGGGGAGATTCAATTGGCGACACGGGAGAAACGGAAACCGATGCATGTCCGCCTTCAGCTTTTTCGATCGACCACAACCGGGAACACGGTGAGGGAATTGGATATTCAGGGGGGATGGTTGCTCGTTTTCCCTATCGCATATGATCGCAATGAAGAAAACTGTGGCCGCTGCTCTGAGCGGTGGCCTTGATTCCGCTGTTGCAGCTGCCCTCCTCAAGAAGGAAAACCACCGAGTCATTGGGTTGCATTTTCGAACAGGTTACGAATACACACCCGGCCATTCACAGTCTAGTGTCTCTTCTTACCAGCCTCATGATTGGGTCGTCAGGATAGCTGAACAGATCGGCATTTCCCTGGAAATTGTTGATTGCTATGAAGCCTTTGAAAAAGAGGTGGTGCGCTATTTTGTCGACGCCTACTCTTCTTCGCTGACGCCCAACCCGTGTGTGGTCTGTAATCAGCACATAAAATTCGGTTTTGTGCTCGAAAAGGCCAAAGCGCTTGGGGCTTCATTTCTGGCATCAGGCCACTATGCCAGAATAGATCAGGAGGTGGGCGGACGGTGTTATCTCTCTAAAGGTGTGGACAGCACCAAAGACCAATCGTACTTCCTCGCTCGCCTCAACCAAGAGCAGCTAAACCATGCCATGTTTCCCCTGGGAAGCTACACAAAGAAGCAGGTGAGCAAAATGGCGCAAGACATAGGCATCACAGGCCTTGGGGAGAGGGAAAGCCAAGAGCTATGCTTTGTTCGTCATCACAGTTATAGAGACTTCCTTTCTGAACAGGCTGACGTTTCTGGCAGGCCAGGGCCGATTGTTAATACCCGTGGTGATGTCTTGGGTTACCACCAGGGTCTCCATGCCTACACGATCGGACAGCGCCGCGGAATTGGCATACCCGGCCCATATCCCTTCTATGTGCTGCGTCTTGACCACCAAAGCAACCGGCTTGTGATAGGGCCTAGGTCTGAGTCGGGAGCCACGGAGTGCGTGGTCACAAACATCAACTGGATTGAGGGTGGGCCTTCATCGGGACCTGTATCTGCGCGAACGCGCATCCGCTACCGGCATCAAGAGGCGGCCTCGGTCCTGACACCTCTGGATGCGGATACGGTGGCGGTGAGATTTTCCGAGGTGCAGTATGCCATTGCGCCTGGCCAAGCGGCTGTGTTCTATCAGGGCGACCGTGTGCTGGGAGGCGGATGGATTGCTAGGGGATGAGGAAGTCGGAGTTTCACATGAAGTCTTTTTCCGTTCATACACTCGGGTGCAAGGTAAACTGGTATGAATCGGAGGCAATTTCCGAGCAGCTTCTAAGTCAGGGGTTGTTCAGGACGGACCATCGGGCGACAGGTGATCTTTGTATTGTCAACACGTGCACTGTTACCCAAAAAGCAGCTATGCAATCAAGGCAAGCTGTACGAAAGGCGATACGTGGCCATCCGGGGGCATTTGTCGTGGTTACAGGCTGCTATGCTCAAATAGCTCCCGAGGTCTTTGGAGCTGTGCCGGGGGTTCACTGTATTGTTGGCAACACCTTCAAAGACCACATTGCTGGATTAATAAATGGCGGGGAAGTACCCGCCGGCAAAGTGACCCTTGTCGAAGACCAGTCAACTTCCTGCCAATTTCAGGACATGCCGGTCACAAGGTTTGGGGGTCGAACCCGTCCCTTCCTGAAGGTCCAAGATGGCTGTAATGCATTTTGCGCTTACTGTATTGTTCCCTATGCACGCGGGCGGAGTCGGTCGCTGGCGCCAGAGATTGTCCTCAGAAGGGTTGAGGAACTGACAGAGAGGGGATATTCGGAGATTGTCCTTTGCGGGATCA
>JASFIH010000021.1:0-8250 GCA_050122775.1 Deltaproteobacteria bacterium | reverse complement strand
CCATTTCTTGAATGAGCTGATCCACTTTGGGACCGCCTTCTTCCGCTATCATTCGGTCTTGCTGGGGTTTGTGGCTCCAGACGACGCCCTCTCTCAGGTTAACCCTTTCCACAATGACGGGGCCAAAATCAAACACGTCATACAACACCCGTCGCGAGCAGGCACAGATGACGACCGTGTTCACGCCCTCGCCCGCTATGTCTTTTTTGATCAGGTCAACGCCTTCCGGGGAGCACATGATGGGATGATTCCTGCGAATCTCTATCTTTTTGGGTATCGCCTTTTGCATCAATCTGTTCTTGTCAATGGCTTCAGCGATCCCGCAACCTTCACAAACATATACGCCAAGTTTTTTCTCCATTGATGACCTCCTACTTCACCAAGGTTTGAATGGCCTTGAGGGCCATACCGGTGGCATGTTGATTGGATGACATGACATCCAATGGCTTCGCGGCACAACCGGTGGCAAACATTCCCCCTGCTGCAAGGTCTGAAACCACAAAGCCATCGGGGTCGCACTTTACACCACCTGGCAACTTGGTGTCCGCCATGTTTGGAACCATCCCTGTGGCCAATACAGCCATGTCGACCGTTTCCTGAATCTTTTCCCCGGTTACGGCATTCTCTGCTACAACCGTGATGTTTCTGCTGCTGGGATCTTCCTGAACCTCGGCCACTTTGCCCTTGATCAGGAAGACATTTTCATCCTCTTTAATGTTCCTGTAGAATTTTTCGTACCGCTGTCCTGGTGCCCTGATATCAATATAGAATACGTAGATCTTTGCGTCAGGGTATTGTTCTCTTACATAGGTGGCCTGTTTCAGAGAAGCCATGCAGCAGATATAGGAACAGTATGCGAGGTGGTTTTCATCTCTGGAACCTGCACATTGGACAAAGGCAATGCTGGTAATGTCTTTGTTGTCCGAAGGACGCAAAATCTTTCCACTTGTGGGCCCGTTGGGTGCAGCAAGCCGTTCCATCATCATGTTTGTGATCACATTGGGATATTGAAATCCGAGATTGTCTATCTTGGTAGCATCGTAAGGCTTCCAGCCCGTGGCCCAGATGATGGCGCCCACGTTTAGCGAAATCGTTTGGGGCTGCATATTCAGGTCAACAGCATTGTACTTGCATGCGTCCACACACTTCTGGGCGTCATCCGTTCCTATGATCTTGGGCGAAATAACATAGCGCATGGGAAAGGCCATTTCATGTGGCAGGTAGGCGCCTTTGGTGGTACCCATGTCAAAGTTGAACGCATGGGGAATCTTCGCTGTGCACGCCTCAGCGCAGTCACCACAGCAGGTGCATTTTTCATTCACATAGCGGGGGGTCAGCTTAATTGTGACGTTATAGTTTCCAGGACCTCCTGTAATGTTTTCGACTTCTGCCAGGGTATAGAAAGTAATCCTAGGGTTGTCCTTGATCCTTCTGAAATTGATCTCAAGGCCGCACGTCGGAGGACATAGCTTGGGAAAGTAGTGCTTCAATTGAGCGACTCGGCCGCCCAGATAAGGATTCTTTTCTACCAGAAAGACCTCATGGCCGCCCACCTCAGCGGCTTCAAGGGTTGCTGTCAACCCGCTAATACCTCCTCCCACAACCAGGATGCTGCCCTTCTTCTCTTCAGCTCTTTGTTCTTCTGTCATGCTATTCCTCCGTGGTGAACAGTCTTGCGGAAAGCTTTTCCTCTGTGATTAGGCCGCAAAAAGCGGGCGCATTTCTCTAAAAAAATCTCCAGGCGCCGTTTTAGCGGCGCCTGGAGTTCCACTGTCATTCCGTCATAGGGAAACTGAATTCTAGTCAGGAATGATCTTGACGTAGTCTACCTTCTTACAGGTCCATTCTTTGGTTGCCGGATCATACTTGGAGTTCGTGAAGCAGAACCACTCTTTGTCGTTCTGTCCCATGAAGTCTCCTCTGTAGTAGAAGCCCGGATACCTGGACTCCTCCCTGAAGAGGATGTGACGACAATGGGCCTCCACGGTCCACAGCCGGTGTATCATTTCCCAGCACCTCATGAGCTCATGCAGGTCGCTGGCGGCAAGCTTCTCGGCATCCTCATGCATGACCGTGAAGAGATCCATGAGGGTCCGAAGGTTGCTACCGCTGGTCATGTAGTAGGTGGCCCAGCCGCCGCCATACTCGTTGGTGGCCTTCATCAACCGCATGGCAAAGCCGTCGGGCTTCAGGAAATTGGGGTTGATATCAGCGTCTGTGGTGTACTCATAGTTGTCAAGGAACAGCCTGACCGGTGCGTAGCACTCATCCACCAGGTCCTTTGTGGACTCCTTGATTGCAGGCGCAAGGTCTGGGTTGTCGGTGATATACTTGACCGCAGCCTTGATAGCCATACGACCCTCCGCATGGGAGCCCGAGGAAAACTTATGCCCGGAGGCGCCCACGCCATCACCGGACGTAAAGAGACCGTTGACGGTGGTCATACGGTTATAGCCCCACTTGTAGTGGGCAGGTACCCAGTCCTCTTCGGGTCCGCTGACCCAAATGCCGCAGCAGCCGGAATGAGAACCCAGCAGGTAAGGCTCGGTGGGCATGACCTCGGAGTTCTTCTTTTCAGGCTCGCAGTCTTGAGCGCACCACAGGTTGGCCTGGCCGCAAGTCATGTCAAGGAAGTCCTCCCACGCCTCAGACTCGAGGTGCTTGAGCTCCTTGGCATCCATGGTCTTGCCAAGCTCGCCCAGGGCGGTCACGGTGTCCATCATAATCGGGCCGCGGCCTTCCTTCATCTCGGCCAGCATGAGGTGGTTTCTCAGGCAGGTGGGGGTGACTGCAGCCGTACCATACGGCGCGTACTTTTGAAGCTCTGCCTTGGAAAAATCGCTTGCTGCGAAGTTTTCACCCAACCCGTTGAGGGTCTTGGCCTTGAAGAGCAGGAACCAGGCACCCACGGGCCCGTAGCCGTCCTTGAAACGAGCCGGGGTGAATCGGTTTTCCATCATGGTCAGCTCGGCACCGACCTGGGCACACATGGTGTACGTGGAGCCTGAGTTCCATACCGGATACCAGGCACGTCCCTTACCCTCACCCTGGGAACGAGGCATGTAGATGTTCACAGCGCCGCCGCAGGCAACCATCATCGCTTTGCACTTGATGACGTATACCTTGTTCTCGCGGACGCTGAAGCCGACTGCGCCGGCAATCGTGTTCTCCTTGTTGGCGTCCAGGAGGAGCTTGATGATAAAGACCCTCTCCAGGATGTTCTCTTCACCAAGTGCCTTCTTGGCCGCCTCGGCCACGATGCACTTGTAGGACTCACCATTGATCATGATCTGCCACTTGCCGGTGCGGACCGGGGTGGCCCCCGACTTCAGGGTGCCCATCTCCTGACCCTTTGCGCCGTCGAGGTTCTTGCCCTCTGGAGTTTTCTTCCAAACCGGAAGACCCCACTCCTCGAAGAGATGAACGGAGTCGTCCACGTGTCGGCCCAGATCAAAGATGAGGTCCTCGCGAACAAGGCCCATAAGGTCATTTCGGACCATCCTGACGTAATCCTCCGGCGCATTTTCGCCGATATACGTATTGATGGCCGAAAGCCCCTGCGCCACGGCGCCACTTCGCTCCATAGCCGCCTTGTCAACCAATAGGACACTCATGTCACCGGACCATTTCTTGACCTCGAAGGCGGAGCCGCAAGCAGCCATGCCGCCGCCGACGATCAATATATCGACGTCTCTTTCCTCAACTTCCGGATCTCTTACCGCGAGAAGTTCTCCCGTCGGTTTATTCGGTAATGCCATATCCGTATCCTCCTTAGATTAATGATGGGTTCTTTCCTTGTTACGTCTTAGGCGCGGCAAGTGTCATGCCGTCAGCCTCTTCAGTAGAGAGCAAACCGCTGTTCAGGTCCTTACCCTTCAGATCGGCGTATTCATTGGCCGCACCCTCGGGAGTGGTCCGGATGGGGAACTTGAAGCGCTTGATCGTGCCGTTCCTGAACTTGCACGTCCACATGACATCCTCGGTGCCCCTCATTGGCATAACGCTGGAGCCAAGCGGAACGAAATCAGAATACCCCCTGACCTCAATCGCTTGGGTGGGGCAAATCTTTACGCACGAAAAGCATTCCCAACACTGATCCGGCTCCTGGTTATATGCCTTCATTGCTTCCGCATTCAGGACCATCAGATCGTTGGGACAGATGTACATGCACGCGGTCTTTTCCCCGCCTTTGCAGCCATCACATTTCTCATTAATGACAAAACTTGGCATTGAATGTACCTCCTAAATTGTTATTTGTAGTCACTTCCAGGGAGATTTCTGGACGATGCCACTCAGTGGCTCGCGATCTCCCGTTTGATAAACACCAGCTATCACATCCCCCCTTTCAGCTGAGTCTGCTCGGCCCCTCTGCGCCTTGAGCCCACATCTCATGATTTGTTCAAAAACGTCAGCAGAGAAACACACCAATCCGTGATGAATCCGTGATGAAAAATGTTATTTCTTTCACAATCTGCGGCAAAAAATTGCCGCTGATCGGTTGTTTAGCACCCTTTGGATTTTAGGCGCTCTGGGGGTGTCCACAAAATATCGCAAACGCCAGGGTTCGACGTGGAGCAGTCTCGGCTATTTTGCAAAGAAATTCACGGAATTACACACCATTACGCAAGGCCTCCCTTTTATCACCGTGTGGCAATTTTGTCAAGCCTTTTTAGTGGAGCTCTGCCCATTTCTGTCAATAAAATTGTCAATAAAAATTCCACTTTCCCTGCATACATTATGTAGTTGTTCTAAGCAGTTCGCAGTGCCATATGTTGTGGGTTGTGGCGTATTATGCGTGTTGCCAGCCGGCGGCCCGGCCAGATCCGCACTTCCAGCCAACTGTGTTGACTTTGTCTCTGCCAAGATGTTAAACCTGAAAAAAATCAGGCTGGATCCGCCGTTTGGTTCGAACATTGGGGAGTCCCATGATTCTGTGTTGTGCGTGCATGATCTTGCCAACCAGCAGGCCAAGGCAGCTTAATGAGAGACTTCCAGAAGCTTGACCTCGATGATACCTTCTCATTTTCTTGTCACCCGGGCATTGGCTGTTTCAATCGCTGTTGCAGGGATCTGAATCAGTTTCTGACCCCGTATGATATCCTCCGTCTGAAGCAGGGGTTGAAAATCTCCTCCGGGGAATTCCTGAAGCGCTACACCACGCATCACATAGGCCCAGCATCTGGTCTTCCCATTGTCACACTGAAGATGCCCGAGCACGAAGACCTCTGCTGTCCGTTTGTGAGTGAAGCGGGTTGCACCGTCTACCCGGACAGGCCTGGCTCCTGTCGCATCTATCCGCTTGCTCGTATCGTGGAGAGGAGTCCGAAACATCCATCCTGTCATGAATACTACATCGTGATACACGAACCACACTGTCTCGGTTTCACGGAACCGAAGACATGGACAGTCAAAGAGTGGAAGCAGAACCAGGAATTTGGTCTGTACAATGAGATGAACGACCTGTTGATGAATATCATCGCTCTCAAAAACAGAAGTGGCTCGAAGAGACTGGCGGACGATCAAAACGCCTTGTTCTACTTGGCGTGCTATGATGTGGACGGGTTCCGGGATTATGTTTTTGAGAAGAGGCTTTGGGAGCGTCAGCCCATTGGAGAAGAAGCCCTGAAAGCACTGGGAAGCGACGACGTGCAGATGATGCGATTTGGCATCGAGTGGATCAAGGGCTCACTATTTGGACACATAAGCACATCTTGATGCCAGATCCCACGGGTCGGGTCTGGGGGAATCCATGGAACTTACCGGAAAAGTGGCGTTGGTGCTTGGTGCGGTCAAAGGTATCGGCAAGGGGATCGGGCTTGCCCTTGCCAGAGAGGGGGCCAAGGTAGCTCTCAACTATTACGACTGGGAAGAATCCCTCGGGGAAATGAGGCAGGCATTTGAACAAACCGGTGCCGAGCACCTCATTGTCAGGACGGATCTCCTGGATACCGAAAAAATACCCTCCCTTATTGAGAAGGTGATAGAGAAGTTTGGTCGCCTCGATATCCTGATAAACAACATTGAGCGCGGAGGGTGGCCTGTGGTGCATGGGGCCTACGTTGGTGAACAGTGGGACCTCGAGATGGCCACAACGCTGCGGGCCAAGAGGTGGGTTTACGCTTCCGCCCTGTCCCACTTGAAGGCTTCAGGGGAAGGCGTAGTGGTCAACATTTCGTCCATTGCGGGATGTATTGGCAGAAGTGGTCCTGCAGGACGTATTTTTAATGATGGGTATGCTGCTGCAAACAGGGCCGTGTCTTCGCTAACCGAGGCCTGGGCTCGGGAAGCTGCACCAGAGGTCAGAGTCAACGAGGTGATGCTCGGATTTGTTGAAACGCGCCATGGGCCGCAAACCCGCGGGTGGGGCCTGCTGACAGAGGTACAGCGTAACGAGATCATCCATCATACATTGCTTCAGCGCCTCGGCACGATTGATGATGTAATCAGCGCCGTGCTCTTTGTGATTCGGGATGCGCCGTTCATGACGGGCAGCGTTCTGCGGCTTGATGGAGGCTATCTGCTGGGTGGTGAGTATAGTGAGCCCATGCCGAAAGGGGTCATCTAGGGCCTGAGTCATCTTCGTTCAGTGATCGTTCCCATCCCTCTGCAGCCATTCTTATGAACACGTTCTACTTCACATGATGGAGCAGTACGAAAACATGCTGTTCGAATGCAGAGACATAACCTTTCAATACCCCAACGCTGATACCCCTGTGTTCGAGGGCTTGACCTGCCGGGTAAGTGGACCTGGATTTCATGCCTTGTTCGGGCAATCCGGTGTGGGGAAGACGACCCTTGCCAAGATGATAGCAGGAGAGATGAAGGGGTTTTCTGGTCAAATGGTGGCCGAGTATATAGATCATATCCTCTATTCCTATAACCTGGAGAGACTCCCGGGATGGTATAACATTGGCGATCATTTGGCTGAAGTCACCCCACATTCTAACAAGGCTGCAATAGACGATTTGATTGCGTCTTTCGGCTTGGAGGCATGTTTGGACTCCCGGTTCACCCATCTTTCCCTCGGGCAACAAAACCGTACCAACCTCACACGGTATCTCTTGCAGGACTTTGATCTCTTGATCATGGATGAGAGTCTTGCCAATGTAGATGAAGCAACGAAAGAAAGAATTATATTGAAGATCAAGGAAATATTCCCGCAGAAGTGCTTTCTGTATATTACCCATAACGTTCTAGAAGTATCTAGGTTCTGCAAACAGATCCTTGTCCTTCGGGGCCCCCACAGAAGCCCTCAAATCGCGTCTCTTGAGGGTCAGGACCTCAGGAGAGGACAAGTCTTGAAGAAGAAAGACCTTGAGCTCACGATGCTGGAGGTCATGCATGCTTCATAGGCGCCTTTACCAATTCTTGATTGTCTATTGCCTGGGATTGGGCTTTTTACTTCTGATGAAATTCACCTTGAATCTTTCCGATTATGTTATTCCAAGCCTGGAGGAGATTTGGCGCACCAGCCACAGCGTCTTTGGCAGATACGTTTTTGATGTTATGGACACCCTTTCTGTGGCCATCATCGGTCATATCCTGTCCATTGGCTTGGCAACGATTGTGGGGATTGTCGGGCGGCTGACGACCTGGGTGGGTTCATTCATCAAGGTGGCTGCTTACAACATCCAGGCCTACCCGATTGTTGCGGTTGCCCCCATCATCTTCATCCTGCTGGGCGATGGGCTTTCCTCCAGGCTGTTGATTGCCGCCATGATCTGTTACTTCCCTTTACTGCTCTCTTTCATCGGCGTTTTGTCAGAGCCTGTGGAGCACATTGAGCATTTTTTCGATGTTACCAACAAGATGCATTGGCGGTTGCAGGTAAGGATTCGCGCTTTTGAAAATATCAACAAAATCATTACGGTGGTTGTGGGAAGTGCCACCCTTGCCGTGGTTGGCACTATCGTGGCCGAGTTTATCGCGGCCAGTGCCGGCATTGGATACAGCATCCGCATAGCCCTTTATCAGAGCGATCTGGCAAAAATCTTGGTCGCTCTTTTCTTGATAGGGATCTGCACGTCACTCTATCTGACATGCCTGGAGTGGATAGGATACCTGACGAAGAGAAGGTGGGAGATCAGTGTTTCGTTATGATGTCCGCAACACCAGGTTCGTCGGCAGCATGGTCATGAACGACACTTTTGGCTCAACATCATTTTGTCACCCGGTCGTTGGCTGACAAGAGGTCCCTTCTTGTTCTCTCAAAGAAACCTATGGATCTCTCTCATCGCTCTGGCAGCATCT
>JASFIH010000020.1:0-8297 GCA_050122775.1 Deltaproteobacteria bacterium | reverse complement strand
AGGGACTCGAACCCCCGACCGACTGATTACAAATCAGCAGCTCTACCAACTGAGCTACGCTGGCTCACGTAGCGTGCGAAAAAATAAGATCGTCAAAAAACGTAGACGATCTTTGGCAAGACGACTCATCAATAACCGGCCACGAAAAACTAATTTATCTAATACCATATCGTCAGAACCGCAAGTCTCTTTATCAGCAAGTACTAACCAAAAAGGCAAAAAGATAACTCCAAACATTACTATTCTTACATTTTCTTTGGATATCTTTTAATAGCTACGATTTTCTACTGACAGGAGTTTGTCTGTCCCGTTTTTCGTGTGGAGTTGACGACGTTTTCCCATTCTGCTACCTAGCCTCGTGTCAATCCACGACTCTGAAACAATCAATGGACACTGGCGTAAGTTTCCAATTCATAAACCGGCAGTTTTTTTCTCTGAGCAAGGCCGCACAAGGGTTTGCTCAGAGGCGTACTTAGTGTACGTCGCAGGCACAAACCCACGGAGAACGCTGCTCAGAGGAAAAAGGGCCATTTATGGATGGAAACTAGCCCAACAATACAGGAACCTTACACTTTTCCCCAAGCCTTTTGTCACCATAGCACCCCGGCCCCGCATGACAAGACATGCGGTGAGGCTCAACCATAAAAAGGCACAAGACTATGGCGTGTCAGGCATCTAAGCCATCGGAAACGGGATCAACTTCGACCTGCGGAGAACACCCTCGCGCCGGTTCACGGGGCGTCGATATGAGAAACGAAACCGGTCTGAGTTCCCCCAAGACAACCCGAAAAAGAGGTAAGTGATGGACTTTTCACTTTCAATGGAACAGGAGATTCTACGGGAGTCCGTTCGAAGTTTCGCTGAAAAGGAAATTAGACCCGTGGCCCAGGCACTGGATGAAAAAGAGACCTTTTCCTATGACCTTACCAAGGCCATGGGCGAAATGGGGCTCTTTGGCATATTTGTTCCCGAGCAGTACGGTGGCCAAGAGCTTGACTATCTTTCTTATATCATAGCGGTGGAAGAACTGGCAAGAGTGGATGCTTCCCAGGCCGCCACAGTGGCGGCGGCCAACTCTTTGGGCATCGGCCCCGTATATTACTTTGGTAGCGAGAAACAGAAAAAGAAGCTGCTTCCCAAGCTTTGCACTGGAGAGTTGCTCTGGGGTTTTGGCCTCACAGAGCCAAATGCTGGATCAGACGCTGGAGCGTGCCTTACGCATGCAACCCTGGATGGCGACACCTGGGTCATCAACGGAAGTAAGATATTTATCACAAATACGTCCACGGACATCTCCGGCGGCGTGACCGTGATGGCCGTGACCGGCACGCGGGATGACGGCCGCAATGAGTTGAGCTGTTTCCTGGTGGAAACCGGGACACCCGGATATACGACACAGCCCATGCACGGAAAGATGATGTGGCGCGCCTCGAACACCAGCACCCTATATTTTGAGGACTGTCGTGTCCCTGGGGAAAATCTTCTGGGAGAACGAGGAAAGGGCTTTCACCAAATGTTGGCTACATTGGATGGGGGGCGCCTGAGTATTGGCGCCATGGGTTTGGGTGGTGCCCAGGGCTGCTACGATGCAGCCGTGAAATATGCAAAACAGCGCGTTCAGTTTGGACGCCCGATATCAACCTTTCAGGCGAATGCCTTCAAACTGGCTGACATGGCCATGGAGATTGAGTGCGCCAGGCTGCTGCTGTACAGGGCGTGCTGGCTGAGGGATCGGAAAAAGCCTTTCAGCAAGGAAGCCGCAATGGCAAAACTTTACTGTTCTGAAGTGATGGGTCGCGCGGCCAACCACGCGGTGCAGCTTCATGGAGGCTATGGTCTGATGAAAGAATACGATGTGGAGCGATTTTACCGTGATCAGAAGCTTTTGGAGATCGGGGAGGGGACGTCTGAAATCTTGCGTATTGTGATTGCCCGCCTGATTGGAGCCTTTTGACGACCTCTGACTTGGCCGGTCTGCTCTGCTCCAAGCAGAATCAAGTCATGGTGTCTTTGGACACCCTGATGTTCAGAAGCACTTCAGCGATTTTTGCCCACGTTATCCCACCTTGTTCGTACAAGATCTCTTGGAGGAGGCGGCGGTGGGGTCTCCCTTGTTGTGCTTCTCAGGGAGCCGCCGGGGGCCCATGAAGATGAGGAAGAACAGGCCCACCAACAGGCACGGAGTTCCTTGCTTCGGGCGAACGGATGCCGCAAAGCCAATAGGCAGGGCCACTCCTGACCCTGCCTATACTGCTTTACGAGCGTTCCGGTCCGCACCGTGATGGCCTTAGTGGCCGCCGGCCATGGCCTCGTGCGCACACTTTGGATTTGCCTCAACCGACTTTAAGATTTCGGCAACCTTTGCCTCAGGCAACCAGTCGACTTTACCAGTGCCGACATCATAGATCGCACCCACCACCTTGGCCTTCCCGCTCTTCACAATCTCCCGGGTGGCAGGGCTTTCCATGAAAAGTTCTTCAATGCCCTGCCACACGTTTTCCTCGATGGCATATGGGATAATATCATTGCCCTCAACCTTCGGGTGGTTGGCCATTGCACGACGCACGGCCGGTTCTATGTTATCCACCAAGGGGGGGATGTTGCGTTCCAGGGCATGCCCTTTGCCCATGACAGCCTGGGTCACTGCCGTCACGGCCCCGCACTGGGTGTGACCCAAAACAACAAGAACCGGGGTATGCACATGGGCTAACCCATACTCTATTGATCCGCGTTCGTCCACGTCGCAGACATTACCAGCCACCCTGATCACAAAGATGTCCATAATTCCTGCATCAAAGATGCGCTCCACGGGGACGCGGGAGTCTGAGCAGGTAATGACCGTGGCATAAGCATGGTCACCCTGATTCTCCGTTCCAGCCTGTTGCAAACGAGCCGCATCACTGTGGGGGTGTTGGGATTTTCCCTCAACAAATCTCGCGTTTCCGGCCTTAAGCATAGCGATAGCCTCGTCAGGGCTTGGCTTTTTGGCAGCAGCCTCGGCACTGGCCGCAGCTGGCAACGCACTCAGGGCGAGAACACAACATCCAATCACGAAAATACTCAAGATACGTTTCATACTAACCTCCTTCTTGATTTGTTCTTACTCTCTCTGTCCCCAACCTTATATTCGCAACCCGGCCCGGCTGCATAACCTGCAAGTTGGTCTTTGGCCCTCCAAACATTGCAGCGGCCACCATAAACGCTGCACTTTACAGCCGTTTTGGGAGGGTAGACAAGGCAAGAATGCGCGCACGGCTACCATTTTTGGGTCATATTGTCAATGAATTTGTAAGAGGCGCCAACATCTGCATCGGATCGTCGTAAGTCAGAGACATGTTGTCAAAGAGCACAAGGGACCCAGAAAAGAGCCCACGTATACGCCCATTTTGGAGATGACCGGAACACCGTATTGTGGTAGCAGAAACCATGTCTGTTGAAGCGCCTTATGTGCAGGTGGCGGTCGGTCTGCCTGTGTTCAATACGTTTACCTACGAGGTCCCGGAGTCACTTCGCCCATCGGCGGTGGTCGGAACGCGGGTGCTGGTCCCTTTCAGGAGCGTTCAGGTGACCGGATATATTCTGGCACTCCTTGATGGCACAGAGCAGACAGGTACGAAGCCCATCCTCGATATTCTTGATGACATACCCATATTCCCTCCTTGCATGATCCCATTTTTCAGCTGGATTGCAGACTACTATCATTATCCCATTGGAGAGGTCATCAAGGGAGCACTTCCGGGCGGCGTAAACGTCACTGACGTTGAAACTGTAAGCGTCACAGACAAAGGGCGTTCTGTGGTCTTAGATCCCGCGCTGAGGCCAGATGACAGGGCTGTTCTGCAAGCCCTTCAGACACGAAGCACGCTGCCTTGGCAAGCACTTCATAAGGCATGCAAAGGGCAGTTCAGTGCGCGAACCTTGGATTGTATGGAGCAGGCGGGCTGGATCACCAGAGAGCGAAAGCTCAAACCGGGCAGGGTGCGGCCCAAGACGGAGAAGTATGTGAAGGCACTGAAGGGCAGGCCGTCCGCTGAGTCGCTTTCCAGCGTACGGCAACATATCCTCAGAATCGTTGAAGACCACGGCGAAATGCCTGTGAAGGCCCTGAGAGATCACGTCCCTTCAGCTGGGCGGCTTATCGAAAAGATGGCTGCGGAAGGTTTTTTGTCGGTCACTGAACGATGCGTCTATCGTGATCCATTTGGCGAACCGATCACTCCGGACGCAGGGGGGCCTGCCCTCACCGCAGATCAGGCCTCGGTGGTGGGGACGCTACTGCAGTCCCTGGGCGCTGGTTTTCAGACCTATCTTCTTGAGGGGATCACCGGCAGCGGGAAGACAGAGGTCTACATGCGGGCGGTGGCAGCTACCCTTGAGAAAGATCGCGAAGCCCTCATCCTGGTGCCTGAGATTGCCCTGATTTCTCAGATGGAACGGGTCTTTCGAGCACGCTTTGGTGAATGCGTGGCTGTACTGCACAGCGGTCTGAGCCCTGGCGAGCGCTTTGACCAATGGATGCGCATCCTGCGAAAAGGGGCCAAGATAGCCATTGGGGCTCGGTCAGCCATTTTTGCACCTTTTGAGGCATTGGGCCTCATCGTCGTGGATGAAGAACACGACGATTCGTACAAACAGGAAACCAAGCTCCGATATCATGCCCGTGATCTGGCCGTGGTTCGAGCAAGATTTCAGGGTGCTCTGGCCTTGCTCGGATCTGCCACACCATCGGTGGCCTCCTACCACAATGCGCACACAGGAAAATTCCGTCGGCTCAACCTTTCCAGACGGATCGAAGACAGGCTTTTGCCGGAGGTGACGGTTGTGGATCTTCGTCAGCAACAGGGCCGCAGCCGCTCCAAGGCCTTTATTACAAGAGAGCTTGAGGATGCCATGGCCAAGACGCTGGACCGTGGAGAACAGACCCTTCTTTTCCTCAACCGGCGGGGTTTTGCCAACTATCCCACGTGTGTGCAGTGTGGGACACCTATACGCTGCAAAAACTGTGATATCACCATGGCCCTTCACCAGGGAGCCAACGCGTTCAAGTGCCACTACTGCGGTTATTCTCGCCCCCAGGCAGGCGGCTGCCTGGCCTGCGGGAGTCCTCGAATCAAGCTGCTTGGCCTGGGGACAGAGCGGGTGGAAGCCAAGGTCCAGGAGATTTTTCCTGAGGCCAGAGTGGCGCGTATGGACCGGGACACAACGTGCCGAAAAGGGGCCCTTGTGAAGATACTGAAAGATCTTAGGAAGGGCTCCATAGACATCCTTGTGGGAACCCAGATGGTGGCCAAGGGCCATGATTATCCTAACATCACCCTTGTGGGGGTCGTTTGCGCTGACCTGTCGCTCAATTTTCCGGACTTTCGGGCAGGAGAGCGGACCTTCCAACTCCTGGCCCAGGTGGCAGGACGCGCGGGCCGCGGTGAGCGACCCGGCCGAGTCATCCTGCAGACATATAACCCCGAACACTTCTGCATTCTGACTGCCAAGGACCAGGACTACAGGGCCTTCTACGAGCACGAGATCGGGTTTCGAAAGACATTGGATTATCCTCCCTTCTCACGCCTGGTGCACATTCTTATTGCCGGAAAAGACAAGGATAAAACCGCCGTCTACGCACAGAGTCTCGGAGGAATCTGCCAAACGCTGCAATCAGAAAACCGGACCTATCGTGATGCCGTTAAACGCCTCGGTCCGGTTGCCGCACCTCTATCCAGGTTGCAAAGGCAATACCGGTGGCACATTTTGCTCAAAGGGTCGAAAGTGCGTCCTCTGCATAGCCTGGTCCGGTTACTGATGGACAGGGCGGCGCGGGAGATCCCAAAGTCTGGGACAAAGGTGGTTGTCGATATGGACCCAGTGGACATGCTTTAGAGCGAGTGGTTGGCAGGCTCAGGCAGTTGAGGGGTCGGGGCATTTCTTTCGTTTTACTTCGGTGGCTGCGGCTTCCCCCAAAGCCAAGCCCCGCAAAAACTAAAGGTTTCCGTCAAGTCGTTCCAAGAAACTCCCCGACCCCCTCAAGGCGGGACGAGTTTTTGCATTTTAGCGGAGCGAGCCTTCAGAAGGCTCAACAATGGTCAAACAGGCGAGAGCGGAGGTTGCTCCGTCAGGCCAATCGGAACACATTTATGAGAACCAGTATAAATGATCAAAATGGCTCGATCGCAGGCTGCTCTCTCACAAAGATCGAAACATATTTCGCCACATATTTCTGAAGACTATGTCAAAGGAGGGATGGAAGATGATACTTGCCGTGATGAGTGACACCCATGACCATATTTGGAATGCCAGAAAGGCGCTGGAGTTCATACGCGCTCGGGGCGCCGAAGCCATTATTCACTGCGGAGACTTTGTGGCGCCGTTCATGCTGAAGGAACTCGATCAGCCCCAAATTCCTGTGCACGGCGTATTTGGAAACAACGATGGCGATCAATATCTGTTGACCAAAATGTCCCTCACACAACTTTCCAATATCACCCTGTACGGGCTCACGGGAGAGCTTGCATGCCATGATTTCACAATTGGCTTCACGCACTACCGGGTTGCTGCAGAGGGCCTGGCTGCGAGCGGGCGTTTCGACCTCGTGTGCTTTGGGCACTCCCATGAGGCGTTTCTGGGGAGGGTGGGCACAACCGATTTGCTGAACCCAGGAGAGGTCATGGGAAAAGACGGGTCGCCTGGCTTCTACATGGTAGACACATCGGCCAGGGCATATGAGCCGGTTTCCCTGCTCTGACCGGTTCACTCCCCGAACACGGAGTGTGGCTGCAAGGCGGAACCCCCGCCCCGACAAAGAGGGAGGCTTAACTGTCAGTCTAACCCGGTGTCATGCTTAGAAGCTATTTAAAAACCTCAGATCGCGTTCGATGGGAAGGCGAGGGCCGATGAAAAAGCGCAGCATACACGGGAGTATGTGAGCATTTTGAAGAGGTTCTCAACGCCGCCATCGGGCGTTAGATGGAGTTTTGAAATGGCTTCTACAGACTCTCCACCAGAGTGCCCGTCTTTGCGGTGTCATAGCCACCCAGTTGATAGACACGCTCCTTGAATGGCTCTGACCGAATAATGTCCAGCATCAGCTGGATCTTTTCGTCCTGAAGAAACGCCTCTGGAATGATGAGGTCGTACTGCTCGGTAACGATTGGCACGAAATCAAGGTTTAGGGCTTTGGCTGCTGCGTAAATACCGAGCCCAGTATCTGCTGCGCCGCTCAGTACGGCTACGGCCACCGACATGTGCGTGAATTCTTCCTGCTGATATCCCCTGATGTTCTGCGGGTCGATGCCGAGCTCTGCCAGACGATAGTCCAGAAGAACGCGGGTGCCGGAGCCTGCCTGCCTGTTGATGAAGGTAATGTCGTCCCGTGCCAGATCTTCGATACCTGTGAGGCCTTTGGGATTGCCATGGGGTATGATGAGCCCCTGCTGGCGATAGACCAGGTTCACGAGCTGTACCCTGAGATCTGGAAGATAGCGTTTGACATAAGCAACGTTGTAGATACCTGTCTCTGTATCAAGGAGGTGGGATCCTGATGCATGGCAACAACCATTTCTGAGGGCGATCAGTCCGCCAAGACTCCCCACGTTACTTGAAGACAGACTGAAACGAAAATCCCGCACTTTCATCTGATTTGCCAGGATATCCAGTGTGTTGTCGTGGCTTCCAACGACGACCAAAGTGTTCTCGATTTCTGTCAAATCCTTCAAGATTTCCGCATCCACGCCTTCACCGGCGTTGATTCCCTCCACGTGGCTGGGAATGGCAATAATGCCGTCAGCCTCGGTTAGCGTGGTCACAGAACCCGCCCCCCTGGGAAGGGGTGAGGCGACAATCGTCTCGTTCACCCGACCAAGCTTGACACGAACGAACTCCTCCATGCCAAGCTTTGAGGGTATCTTCCGGGCTGCCCTGACGGCCGTCTTTGGCCGCCGCGGCTCCCGTATACCGAGCATTCTGCAGATGAGTGGCTGAACGAACTTTTCAAATGCCATAATGGCGGAGACCGTGTACCCGGGGTTCCCAATGACCGGCTTGTTATTGATGATACCCAGAATGGTCGGCTTACCGGGCATCATGGTGACTCCGTGCACGAGGACTTCTCCAAGCTCGGCGATGATATTTGCCGTGTAGTCCTCCGAGCCTGCGGAAGAACCTGCGCTGATAACCACAATGTCTGCATCACCGGCAACGGCTCTGCGCACTGCAGCCAAGACCTCTTCTAAAGTATCAGGGACGATGGGATGGCTGAGATATTCTCCGCCGCAGGCCGTTATCAAGGCGCCCAGGATACTCGAATT
>JASFIH010000019.1:0-8429 GCA_050122775.1 Deltaproteobacteria bacterium | reverse complement strand
AAAAACTGGAAACAAAACGCGTACAAAAATATGGAGAGAAGACCGCCACATGATTGAACGAACAAACGAAAAACCCGTAGTGGCCTACTTTTCTATGGAGGTCGGCCTAGACCCGGCCATGCCTACGTACAGTGGCGGTCTTGGGGTGCTTGCCGGAGATACCTTACGTGCTGCTGCCGATCTGGGCATCGCCATGGTTGGTGTAACACTCCTGCACCGTAAAGGCTATCTGAGACAGAATCTCGACAAGATGGGTAACCAGACCGAAGATCCTGTGAGTTGGTATCCAGAACAATACCTGGAGCCCATGCGGCGGCGTGTGTCTGTAGAGATCGAGGGCAGAAGCGTGGAGGTTTGCGCGTGGCGTTATGTTGTGCACGGTATCTCGGAACACAGCGTACCGGTATATTTCTTGGACACCGCGCTCCCCAATAACAGCTCTTGGGACCAGACAATAACCGACTTCCTTTATGGTGGCGACCAACGGTATCGTTTTTGCCAGGAGATCGTCCTTGGTTTTGGCGGCATGGCAATGCTCAGGGCGCTGGGATATAGGAAAATCCGAGCCTACCATATGAATGAGGGACATTCTGCGCTTCTCACCCTTGGGCTTTTGGACGAAGAAATCGAAGGCCGGGAGCCCACAGTGGTCACTGAAGACAACATCGATGCGGTGCGCCAAAAGTGCGTTTTTACCACACACACACCGGTTCCAGCTGGGCATGATCAATTCCCCATGAGCCTCGTTCAGCAGGTATTAGATCGTGAACACACTGCAATTGTGTCCAATGCCCAATGTTGTTTGAATGGTATGTTGAATATGACATATCTCGCCTTGTTCTTCTCGCGCTACATCAACGGCGTGTCTCATCGTCACGAAAAAATTTCCAGCACCATGTTTCCGAATTATCCCATAGACTCCATTACCAATGGTGTGCATGCGGTCACGTGGACCTCACCACCCTTTCGTCGCCTTTATGATCATTACATCCCAGAGTGGCGCCACGACAATCTTTACCTCCGCTACGCCCTGAGCATTCCTCTTGAAGAGCTTATGCGGGCCCATGCGGAAGCAAAAGGTCTTCTCCTTGAGGAGGTGAAGAACCGAACCGGCAGGGTGCTGGAAATGCATCCTATGACCATCGGTTTTGCCCGGCGGGCCACAGCTTATAAACGAGCAGATCTGCTTTTCTCTGATATAGACCGTCTAACAAGGATTTCAACGCAGGTCGGTCCCTTGCAGGTCATCTGTGCCGGTAAAGCGCACCCCAAAGATGAAAGCGGTAAGGCCGTCATTAAGAAGATATTTGCAGCCGCGCCTGCACTGGAGGACAGTGTGCCAGTTGTCTATTTAGAAGACTATGACATGGGTCTAGCGAAGCATATATGCTCTGGTGTAGACCTATGGTTGAACACACCCCTGAAACCCAGAGAAGCTTCTGGTACCAGCGGTATGAAGACAGCGCTGAATGGTATCCCAAGCCTAAGTGTGTTGGACGGGTGGTGGATAGAGGGTCACGTTGAAGGCGTGACTGGGTGGGCTATTGGGGATGGTGTGGAACCGGAAAGCAAACCTGATGCAGATGTCACTTCACTGTACGAGAAGCTGGAAAGCCTCATCCTCCCAATGTACCACACGAAGCCGCATTCATATGCCGAGGTCATGCGCTCCGCGATCGCACTAAACGGGTCGTTCTTTAATGCCCAGCGCATGATGTTTCAATATATGAAAAATGCATATGGGTCTTAAGGTCTCGCCGCTTGCTCCTTGAAGATAGCGATCACCTGGCGAATATATCCCTCGTCCAAGACGCCCAGCGGCGAGGCGGTCTCAAAGATGCGCTTTGGCAAGCGCAGGTCCTCCAGCGAAAACCCCTCCCTAAATTTGAAGCGCAACTTCTCGCGGTGTATGTCAGCTCCAATCTGTTGGATGGCATCTGCACTTGGTTCGTGACCAGCCACTTTGAGTGCTTCTGAAACCATATCTCGATTGTATATTCCTCTGGCAAAGAAGCAGACCACCAGGCTTGAGAGAATCTGGCGCCAGCGTTCTTCGGAGAGCAAAGCTTCAGCCACTTCCTTCGGACTGGCCTCCCTCTTGAAAAGGACCTTTTGGTCTATGCTGTATCCTGCATTATCAAGATGACTATGTCTCGCACCGACCAATACGCCCGCGTGAGCGCCTGGTCCGGTATGGTAACCCGGCATTTCGTTTTTTCCAAAGGCCAAGGCAAAGTCCGTTCCGCCGTACACGCCAGCAGCATGGTCAACCCCTCTGGCCAATGCCCGATAAAATGTATTGGGTTGCTCAACGATGAATCTCATGGCTTGAATGTAAGATGAGGAATCACCCCAGGCAAGCTTCAAACCACTGGTCTCTTCTTCAGAGATGATCCCCCGTTCCTGGGCTTCAGTCGCCCACGCCAAGGCCACACCAGCGCTCATGACATCCAGACCCAACACTTCTGTTTCGTCCATTAACCTGAGAAAGGAATGACCGTCAGAGACTCCCAGCATGGATGCTAAGGCGTATATAGGTTCGAAGTCATAAGAAATCATCGAGGTCTTAAAAAAATGCGGTTCATTCTCGTATGGCTCCCTAAATGCTGCAAGATGTACACAGGCAATGGGGCAGTGAGAGCAGGCGAGGCGCCTCCCCAAATATTGTCTGGCAAGCTCTTCACCGGAAACCTGCTCTGCCCCTTCGAAAGTTGCATCCTTCAGGTTACGGGTGGGGAGTGCCCCCATGGCATTCAGGGGCAGAATGTTTTCGGCTGTGCCGAGGTCGTGATACTTCTTCATCATTGGAGAGAAAACGGCTTCCTTATAGACACGATGGTATAGCTTCTTGTAGCGTTTCTTGTTGAGCACAGGCAGCGATTGCTTGCCGGAAATGACAATAGCCTTGAGCCTCTTGCTCCCGAAGACTGCCCCCAAACCCAACCGGCCAAAGTGGCGGTAGGTCTCGGTAATGACACACGCATATGAGACCAGTCTCTCTCCGGCGCGTCCGATACGCATGATTGTTCTTAGGCCCGCCCCTGGTTCATTTTCCCTGATGATCCGACCCGGCGTATAGCTACTCCTCATGCCCCACAATGCGGAAGCATCGCGGAAATGAACCTTATCACCATGAATGGCCAAATACATCGGGGTCTCGCTTGCTCCTGTGACCACAATAGCCCCGTACCCTGCCATACGGATAGCAACGGCACTTCTTCCTCCGCAATGACTCTCGCCCAGATTACCGGTGTGAGGTGATTTGAACATGGCGACGGTCTTTGATGCCAGTGGGAACAAACCTGTCAGCGGACCGACTGATAAGACGATAGGATTGTCCGGTCCAAGGGGATCGCATTCCTTTGGGCAGACTTCGTGAAGAAGCTGAATGCCCACACCAGCGCCGCCAATATACTTTTCAAATAGATCACTGCGTCTTTCCACGCGAAAGCGCTTCTTGGAAAGATCAATATGGAGAACGTTTCCAAGCGGATCATCTCTAAGCACGGCTGCTCTCCCTCTTTGCCAACTTCAATACCCCGTGAGGACAAAACCCGGTACAATAACCGCAATGCGTGCAAATCATCGGTTTATTGATCTCGTCATCCCAATAAATGGCCCCCAAGGAACAGGCGTCAACACAGTGACCGCACCCGATGCACTTTTCAAAATCAAGATGCACGCCCCCATGTTCCCTCCGTTCCAAGGCATCTGTTGGGCAAACCTTCATGCAAGGAGGATCCTCACAGGCACGACAGACAATAACGATGAAACCGTGTTCCATACCACCCAAAGAGCGCACACCAATGCATGTTTCAGCCAGACCGGCCTCCCCTTGTTTCCTGGAACACGCAAACATACAGCTCTGGCAACCAACACACCTCTCCGTGTCCTGCACTGCCAACCTCATGGTCTGCAGCCTCCCAAAACCATTAGAATCCTCCCTTGAAACCGAAACCAGCACAAGACGCTTGACGGCCTAGAAGCCATTCCAAAACCCCATCTAGTGCCCGATGGCTACGTTGAGCACCTCTTCAAAATGCTCACATACTCCCGTGTATGCTGCGCTTTTTCATCGGCCCTCGCCTTGCCATCAAACACCATCTGAGGTTTTGAAATGGCTTCTACTCTGATTTGACTCCGTCATTCAAATCCCCCGCGACGTCTCGTTTTCCCTCTATATTGATCTTGGCATTTTCCGCCACGGTGCGAATATGAATGTCTCGCTGTGGAAAGGCTATCGAGATATTTCTTTCCCGGAACAATCGATCGATCTCAAATCGGATGTCCGTTTCTACTGCAATGAAGTGTTCCACCGTAGTCCACGCACGCAACTTGAAGATAAGAGCGCTGTCCGCGAAGTCTTCAAAGAGAACATCCGGTTTTGGCCTTTTCAAAACCTTTGGATGCTTGGCAGCAATCTCAAGAAGTGTTTCTCGCACCAGCTCAGTGGGAGAGCCATAGGCAACGCCCACCACAATGCTGCGCCGCAGCCGAAGATCTTTGAAGCTCCAGTTTGTCACTTGTTTGCTGATGAATTCAGAATTGGGGATAATGAAGGATGCATTGTCATAGGTCTGGACTTGTGTTGCGCGGACATTTATCTTGGTGATAACCCCCCAAACTCCGTTGACTTCAACGACATCACCCACCTGGACCGGCCTTTCAAAGAGAAGGATAAGGCCACTGACGAAGTTGTTAAATATGTTTTGAAGGCCAAACCCAAGCCCAACGCCCAGTGCCCCAAAGACAACGGTAAGAGAGGTGGTACTGAATCCAACAGCGGTCAGGGAGATCAGAATTCCCACCACCCAAACAAGGTAGACCATAACAGTCGTAACGGAGTCTTGCAAACCAACCTCAAGACCACTGTCAGCCAAAATCCTCTTTTTCAGGATCTGCCGCCATATACGAGCGGCTGCATGGGTGAACAACAGTATGAGAAAGGCATATACGAAGCCGATCAGTCTGAAACGAATGCTTCCCACCTGGATGGGACGGTTCAGGACTCCAACAAATCCAAGCAGCACGGCCTCCCTGGCGCCCCACGCCAGCAGGAGACAAATCGCCAGAGCCACGATCCAAACCAGCCAGCTGAGGCGCACCACGAGCCATCGGGCACGTTTTGCTGTTTCCTCTAGGCTATCTTCTGACTCAGTGACGATGGGACGACTGGTGTGCCATGCACGAAGCAGGAAAAAGAACAGGCTGGCCCAAAACAGGACAATCGCAGTGCGTCCCCAAGACACATACCAGAAAAGGGCGAGTTGCCCGTAGCCGGAAAATTCAAGGAACAGGCCTCCGAGAGCAATGATATAGCCCACAGCAACCATGAAATGCTTGCGGCTCATAAGGAACCGGAATCCAGCCGATTGTGGCTGACCCGTTTGCTGTCGGAATTTTTTCCAGAAGGAGATGCTCCAAGCCAAAAAGGCGATCTCGAACAAAACACGCCCCAGAAACAGGATCACACTGGCACTGCCAAGGATCCCCTGTAAGACCAAATACAAAACTGCAAAAATGCCGACCGCTCTCACCAATCTTCTAAGGGGAAGTGCCAGGCTGGAAGAGATTGCAGCGTCATCTTGCTGACTCCGGACATGAACGAAGTCTAAGAGCCAACGGCAGACCAGCCAGATGACCAATACCTGAATTCCGATTCGAATTGCTGGAACGGTGGCGTAGAGTTGACGTATGTTGGCGTAGATATAAAGAAGCAAGGTGATGCCAAAGAGCAGCAATGAGCGTTGAAAGACCTCCAGCGTGACTGATGGCCAGCGGTGCTGGCTCCAAAATGGCCGTTGGCCAAAAAGGAGACAATGACGACGCAGCCGAAGGAGCAAAATGTGAACCAGGCCGACGAGCAACAACACGGTCACCAGAGAGAATCCGCTTGATTCCCAAATTACTCGAGCTTGTTTTGACCACTGCTCCTTAGCGGTTAACGAACCGGCTTGGGTGGATAGACGATCCACTTCGTCCAGAATGCCTTTCCAGGTCAAGCCGGACAGGCGAAAAGTCGTTTTCTCGAAAAGGAGCTCCTTTTTCCTCCTGGTGATCTCCTGGTCCAGATTTCCTGACAGTGCATCCACGTCCTGTTGTATTTGCTCCAGTTTCTCGGTCCGCCTCACATAGGTGTCCCGAAGTTTCTGGAGTATCTCACGCTCGGTCGAAAGCGCATGAGACAAAGCATAGAACCCCTGAAGCGCTGTCTTGCTCACAGCATCCTTCTGCGGTTGGCCCTCGAGATCAGAAAGGCGCCTCTTGTTAATGACCGACTTTTCTTCGCTTTGCTGCAGCAGACCATCAGCCTCATCCGTTTTTCGCTTAAGATCTTTCAGGCGGGTTGAAATCTCGGCAGCCATAGTCCTATTCTCGACTCTGGCCTTTTCCAGGGCCTCACGTTCAGTGCCTGGGGAAAGAATCAGGCCGCTGTGGACGGATACCAGTGTCTCGTACGCATTGACCTCCCTGCTCACCACCACTTCCAGCCGCTCTGCTCTCTCAAGTTGTTCCTCTAATTGCTCAATGTTCAGTCTCACCGTTTTGAGGCTCTCTTCAACCGAACGATTCAGGTCAGCATCCGGAGCAATTATTGATGATGCGAATCCTGCCCGCTGCACCATGGCAGAGCTTATGATCGCTGCGCAGATACACAATATCAAGAGAGCCAAACGACTACCAAAGGGTACCATCATCTTCTTGTGAGGATTGCATGTCGTCATACGATCCACCCCTGCTGCACCACAACTTGTTTCAAAACCTCTTTCCTTGCTTCGTCTGTCTGTGTTGAAGCAGCTTATGAACATTATTCTTGCTGCTTTCCGTTGTCTTCCACGGATGCCTCAGGCGTTTCAGAACCCGCATGATCCCTCATCTCTTTTCTCGTGTCAGCAGGCTGAGCCCCCAAGGCTTCAACCCTTTTGGCCGCATCTTCCAACTTGGCCAAGACTTTGGCAGCCCGCCGCGCCGCTCTGATGGCCTCTTCTCTTGCTTCTCGGGCGGCCGCTTCCAGCTTTGCCATCGTTTCCCCGTCCTCATGGGCCAACACTGCATGGCGCATGTCGTGAAGCCTGTCATCCGCCTCCTTGGCCGACTCGGCAGCTTCCTTTTCCGCCTCCTTGGCCCTCTCCTCCGCCTCAGCAAGCGCATCCAAGGCTTCAGCTATCTCACCAGCCTTTCCCTCTTCGGGCTCGGCATCAAGATCAATGTCTTCAGCAGCCAAAACCATCGCCACGACGGGGAGACGGGCAATCAGGGCCTGTATCGGCTCATCAAAAGGATCCATCAATTGCTTGCGGCGAAGGCGAAAGGGCACGAATACGACAGCCGAGTTGCTCGATTCCGCCACGAGTTCATCAGAGCCGCCTTTTACGACCAGAGGTTCAGCTTCAATACGAACATCTTCAAGTATGGTACGAAGACCCTCTACTGTCTGTTGCGCTCCATCTTCATTGCTCACAGCCAGAACCCTGATCTTTGCCCCCTCCCACGCTTCGGTTCGAGTCATGAGGTAGGCCAGCAGCAGCATGAGACGGGTTGTGGCATCGCCCCACCACCAAACATCAATACGCCGCTCATGAGGCATCAGTGTCTCGAGAGTCGTCCACTTCTCCTCCTTGGCATCGAGAATCACAATATTACACCCAAAGCGAAATGCTGCCCAGAGATTCTGCCCGTAACGCAACTCCCCCAGGCGCATGGCGCCTCTGGTGGGCGCCTCAAGCCAGTTCAGAAGGATGGTATTTACTTTGACAGGCCCGATACCAAAGGCCTGGACCAGCGTGCGGATGCCAGTTTGAAGGTTTGGTGCAACCACGATCAAGGGAAACGTTCTGAGCCCGTATCCGGCAATCTCTTTTTGAAGTTCTGCCTCTGCTTCTTTCCGCAGTTTCAACATCCTTGGCCCTTCACCTTCGAGAATTCGAACAGCAGTAGTCAGACCGGTCCTACCCTCGATCCAGGAAGCGAAGCGGAGAAGTCTTTCGCGCCTGTGTGGATTGTCGGAGAATGCCAGCAACTGGGGACGCCAATCCCGGGGATGCTCAGGCTCGGAGGCTGCCGCCAAAAGATGTTCCCGAATATGCTGAAGATGAAAAGAGCGCTGACTGTCAGCCCAGCGTGCCGGACCAGCCGTACGCTTAAGGTACTGGTAAATGGCAAATAGGACAGCCATCGCAATGGCACCGGATCGCACATCAATTGCCAACATTGCGGCCAGACATACCAAAAAGCCGAGAAGGCTCAGCTTAAGGTTGAACCAACGAAACCTTGGACGAAAAGAAGGGCTTGCTGTGCGTGCCTCATAAAATGTCGCGTAGTTCAGAAGGCCATATGAAATAAGGAAAAACATAGAAACCACCGGCGCAATCAAATTCAGCCGGCCAGGAACAATGGTTGCGAGGGCAATAGATCGGAAGAGCGTGGTG
>JASFIH010000018.1:0-8601 GCA_050122775.1 Deltaproteobacteria bacterium | reverse complement strand
TTGATTCTCGTACAGAACCACCGATACTTCGGGGAGCCGCCGGACGCCCTTTTGAATCACATCCTGGAGCGAGTTGGGAAGCTCTACGGCGACTGCATCTGGCTTGATGCGGTGAGACATCTGGCGAACGGCATCGGCGAATTCCAAGCTGAAGTGGACCACGGGGACCGGATGGACGGGACCAAAAGCCTGAAGGGTATCTGTGGTCATCGGTTACACGCTGTGAGTATCATGGAAGTCGGAGAGCCCTTTAAACCGCGAGTCATCTTCAGAAGAGAGTTTGGTGGCTTTCAGATGAAACGAGCGTCCACGGGGGGCTAACTCCCGTGATCGTCCTCATACCGCAGGCCCTCGTCACCGAGGACAGTGAGGATAGCAAGACGGATCGCGTCATTTTTCCTCATGCGGGTGCCGTGCATCATCTTCAGGGCATACCTTGCCATGTTGATTCCATCGCGCACGGAGTAGACTTCATCGGCCATGTGGGCCCGCTGTAGAAAGTCAACCACGTAGTTCAGAATGTCTTCTTCAGCAAAAGGGAGATTCTCCTTGAGAATCAACAGCTCATCATCCCGGTCCGGAAAATCAATGAAGATCTGAGGTTGCAGTCTGGAATGGATGTACTCCGGGATCTCGTAGGTAGAAGCATCTTCATTAATGGTGACAACGAATCGGAAGTCAGGATGGGCTGAGATGGTCAAGCCGGTGATGATGGATTCCACATACCGGCGGTCGTCCAAGAGCGGCGCCAGAGAGGCCCAGGATTTTTCGCTCATCCGGTTTCCCTCGTCCAGGATGCACACTCCGCCCTTTATCATAGCTGTCACAAGGGAACTTGCAGCGTATTTGACCTGGCCGTCTGCGCCCATCACAGGGGTGATAATCAGATCCTCGGGGCGGGTGTCCATGGTGGCCTGAAAGAGATAGATCGACCTGTTCAGCTTCCTGGCAGCCCCATATCCCAGGGTGGTCTTACCCACGCCCGGTTTTCCTATCAGCCTGGGATTGAAGGGAACATCCTTTTCATCAACAACCATCCAGGCTGCAAGCACCTGTTTGATCAGTTCTTTTTGCCCCACCCAGCGCAGTGCCAGTTCGGCAGGATGGGCCAGCATGATTTCCGTTGAGCCGATGATTATGGTTTCACAAGTCCGGGATTGCGTCATGATAGCCTCTCATCTCAGAGGTTTTCGAGCACCTTTCTGAAGTGAAAATCACTCTAAACCAGGGTTGGTGCATTGTCAATGCATCCCCGAAGGGCTGATGATGGACTCATTCTTGCGCCCACGTTGAAAACCCAGAGGTCAGAAGCAAGGCAGCGGCAACGCCAATCAGCATCACGAACACCCCGGCAGCAAATGCGAAGCTGAGTCGAAACGCATCGGTCATAATCCCTGCCAGCATAGGTCCTGTGAACATGCCGAGACTGTGTCCCATGGTTAGGATAGCCATGACAGAACCCATGGAACTGGTCCTGCGCCCAATGATCACGGTCATGGCCATCACGGCTGGTACAGAGATTCCTCCTCCCACCCCGAACAGTACATTAGCTATAAAGAGTCCCCAAAACCCCTTAACAAGAAGAAACGAGGAGACAGCCACAGCCGTAATGAGGCCCCCTGTTGCGATAAGAGCCCTCTTGTTGAGTCGATCTGCCAACAGTCCCATGGGGGTCTGCAGCAGGCCGCTAGTGAGCACTCCGAGCATGACCAGAACGCCGATGGCCGAGCTCGATAGCCTGAACTGGGTGTGGGCTAACAGAGGCAAAAAAGCCCACACAAGTCCTATGCAAGATGTATAGGCAAGGCGAAATATGAAAAGCCCCCCTATGTGCCTATTCTTCAGGAGGATCCTGTAACGGAGCGGTGGTTTGGAATGTCTGAGAAGCGTCTCAAGCTTTCGCGGTGGAAGCAGGATAAGGCAAAGAAGAAAACCCAGCAAAGACACGAGCCCCATACTCAAGAACGCAGGCTGGATGCCAAGGGTGTCCTTGACCATCCCTCCCACAAGCGGCCCGATACTCAGCCCTGCATACAGGGAGACATTGAATAGGCCCATCATGAAGCCTTCTTTGTCTTTGGGTGTGATTTCTCCAACGTAGGCCTGGGCCACCGGCAAAATCATGGCCGAAGCAATGCCCTGAACGAATCGGATCAAGATGAAGAAGCTCACGTTCTTGGATACCACATAGAGAAGGGAAACCAAGAAATAGGCCAAGAGCCCGGTGGTAAGGAAGGGTTTTCTGCCCTTCAGATCTGAGAGGCGGCCGAAGTACGGCAAGAAAACCGTTCTGGACAGCGAAAAAGCGCCAAAAATGAGCCCTATGTATGTGCCTGTTGCCCCCAGTTCATGAGCATATACCGGTAGCAAGGGGACGACCAGGCCCACTCCAAGGGTGACAGAAAAAACAGCTATAAAGAGGGTGCCAAATACTCTTGTGTTCATCTTGGCCCCGGCATTCGGCGGATTGGAGGTGCGATTTTCAAGCTGAATAGTCTGCCTTCCTTGCACGGTCAAGTAAAAGTCTCAGACCTCCAATGGTCAGCGAAGGGGCCTGCTGCCAGACAATGTCAATGCCACGCCCAGAGGGTAAGATCTCGCTCAGGTCTGCCTAAAGGGGTTTATTTTCAATTGACGTCCCACTGCCAGCTTGCTATGGTCGCTTCTCAAATTAATTAAGGTGCGCCCTTTCAAAGCGTCTAAGCCTATGCGCGGAGGTTTATTCGGGGGATCAACTAGGGGGGACGCTAAGGTTCTTGGTCACCGCGGGCCTGGAAGCGTTGGCTTCATTGTCTTGAGGCGTGATATAGAATCGTGAGGCAGAGCGCTCAGGAGGTCTTATGAGAGAACGTTATATACGTTTGATGATTACTGTATGCTTGGTCATCTCGATGTTGGGATGTTCTCTTTTGCCTCGTCGTCAAACAGAGACCATCACACTGGAGGATGTTGTCCGCCTTTCGCGCGAAAATGTCGCTCCAGAAGCTATTATCGCCAAGCTTAAGGATAGCAAGACGACATTTCGGCTGAAAGCTGATGAAATTCTTGAGCTCAAAGAGCAGGGTGTAGATTCTCAGGTGCTCGATTATATGCTATTGGCTTATATAGAAGAAGAGCGTCGCACCACAAGGTGGACCGACGTAACAGGCTTTATCATCATTGCAGGTATTTCATGTCTCCTGTGTCATGCTGACCAAATGGACCCCCATGGACAATGCAACGAAAAAGAGGCTGCGTGCAATATGTGATGCCAGAAGCCAATCTCATGTCTTGCAGGGAGCAGTAGACGTTGACAGCTGGTCTGTTGGGAAGCACCTCCTTCTCTTTATCCTACTTGCTGTAATCGCCTCCATTCCCATTGCCCGCCACGCTCAGGCGACCGAAGCTGAGGAATCGACCGGTGCCGACGGGATAACGGGGGCGCCGGTTGTGCTCAGCATTTCCCCTGAAAAGAGTGAGTTCGAATGTACTGTCTTTGGCTTCTGGTTCATGCGTGTGAAAGTGCGTATGTGGGCCAACGACGGGCGGTTCGAAACGGTTTTCTCGAAGATGTCTGGCAATTCACAAGGCCTCATGACAATTGATCCTGATAACCTCAAGACCGTTGATGATGCCCTTGCGAAACGGATCAAGGCCAACTACTTGGAGACCGAGAGATATCCCGAAATAAGCTTTACTCTCACTGACCTGGAAGGTGAATGTCATGGGCTTCTCGCCGGAGGAGAGGGTCGATTCAAGGCCACCGGGATCCTTAGACTGCATGGGGTTGAGAAGGAAATTGTCCTGCATCCGCTTGTGTCATTGAATGATGACTTTATTGAGTTTAGGGGAGAAACCGTTGTTAGAATGACAGATTTCGGTATTCAGATTCCCAGTTTCCTGTTCATCCTTGCACAGGACGAGGTGTCAATCCATTACAAGGTGGCGTGGGATTTTAGTCGACACCTCAAAAAGAACACGCTGGGCGCTATTCGACAGGGAACCCCTTATCCTCGCACTCGGCAACAGATCCACTGAACGGACATGCTTTGAGCCGTTTGCACAACGTGTTTTCGCTTATGTATATGAACCTTTTGACCCCCTATGGATTTGCTCACTAAATGAGTGGGAATATTGATGCCTGTGCAGAACTACGGCGATTGCAACTCCTGCCATAAGCGCGTTCCTGCCAGGAACGAGTCGAGAGATGGTAAGGTCTATCTCATAAAGTCTTGCGAGGCCTGTGGTGAGACTGAGACCCTCATTTCCTCGGATGCCGAACAGTATTACAGGAAACGGGCCCTTGACGGGCCATATGATTACAAGGGTTGTTCCTTTGAATGCCTCTCTTGCAAGCACCCGAAGCGTCCGCAAACCATATTCCTGGACATCACGAATCGATGCAACCTGAACTGTCCGATCTGCATTGCAAATGTCCCATCCATGGGATTCCGCTTCGAACCTCCCCTCGAATATTTTGACAAAGTGTTCAGCCATTTTGGAAAGATGCATCCGCGTCCTTCAATCCAGTTATTTGGTGGTGAGCCCACTGTGCGAGAGGACCTTATCGATATTATCAGACTGGCCCAATCCCACAGGATTGCCACCCGGGTGGTCACCAATGGGCTTCGGTTGGCAGACGAGGCGTATTGCAAGGCACTTCTGTCAACCGGCACGCGGATTCTTTTTGCCTATGATGGTGCGAACGAGGAAACCTACAGGTTGTTGAGAGGTAAGGGCACCGCCCTTTCGCTGAAACTGAAGGCACTTGAAAACATCAGGAAATACGCCAGGACAAAGATCACGATCATGTATGTCGTTACCAAAGGGATGAATGACATGGAGTTGGATCGGCTATTTCAATTCTTGCATGATCGATCAGATTTCGTGAGCGCGGTAGACTTCATCCCAATAGCACCGACCTGGGCCCCCGGGAGGTTTGCAGAAATTGAGGCAGACCGTATTACCGTGGAGGATGTGGAAGGGTTTGTGGATAAGGCTTTTCCCGACGACACGGTAGAATTTCTGCCGGCGGGTGTGCTCGATTCGAACTTCTTGATCGATTTCTTCAATATCCGCTCCACACCGTTTGCCGGGGTCCATCCGAATTGTGAAAGCGTAGGTCTGCTCGTTTCCAATGGAAAGGCCTATTTCCCTCTTTCACGATACCTGAAGAAATCGATGTTTGAGCTCGCACGCGATATCAGACAAAAAGAGGGGATGATCGTCAGGACGCTTGATTCAGTTGGCAGGGGTGCGTTGGGTATCACATTGAAGAGGTTCGGGTTGGAAAAAGCTGTGCGCCATATTGTCGTGTTTGCCTTCTTGGGAAACATCCTGTTCAGAAATGTTAGGATAGACCGCATCGTGGGTGCCAAAGGGTTTGGTGCTGCAGCAAAGGTAGCAAGAATCTTGGTGAAGATCGGTATGGGACACAAAGCAAAAGACGTATTGCGAGAGCACACAAAACTTCATACGGTCTTGAGGATGATAGTTTTGCCTTTTGAGGATGATGCAAACCGTGAAAGTGCCAGGCTTGAAAGATGTGCTGCAGCTTTTGCCTATGTGGACCCCGAGCTAGACAGGGTTCAAACCATACCGGTCTGTGCGTGGGGTCTGCACAAGAACCGCATGCTGACAAAGGTCACAGAATATTTCGGTGTTCGGACAAGAGAAGCCGATTCTGCAAAGGCTTGAAGCGTCTCATTCCTTCTCTTCTTCCTTTAAATGATCTACGTCTAAATGATCTACGTCTGACACCAGTCTTCCTGATTCACAGAAGAGGCCCATTGTGTAGAGGATTCCTGTTGGCCCTGGTTCGGCAATGGCCCAGTTGACCTCGCCCAACACCTTTTGCGGCTCTTTAAGAAAGAGCACGGCCTGGACTCTGGTTCCAGGGTCGATGAGCTGAGCACATTCTATTCTAATCCCATGTTTGCTGATTTCGATGGCTTTCGCGTTCACGGTGGTCGTCCCAAACTTCAGCTCCACTGCTGCATCGATCTTATACCGCGCTTCTTTCCTTCTTTCCATGAATGGGATCTCCTTCGCACTCAGCCAACATGATAATGTGCAAGCCCTGGCTGCATGGTCAATACGGTGTGCTCACTGCAACCTTGACAAGGCCACAAGCGGCGTATTCTCTGTCTTGCAGGATCTGGACCATATTGCCGTGAACCCTCGGCCTCGATCTATCGCTTTTCCCAACGCAGGAGCTCCGTCACTTTGCTGAGGGTACTCCCCTCCTTAATCTCCTCACGGATTCGGTTCTCTCTTTCCAAAACATCCATGCTGCGGTTGGCGTATTCGGTTGCCATGGATCGTGGAAGAACCACAACCCCGTCGTCGTCCCCCAAAATCCAATCGCCATTTTCGATCCTCCGGTTGCCCACCGTCACAGGCACACCAATCTCACCAAAGCCTTTTGGCTCTCCGGCATTGGGCATGATGAGCCTTGTAAACGCGGGAAACTTCATCCGGGCAATGTCAAAGGTATCGCGGATGGCACCGTCAATGACGATCCCTGCTACCCCTTTTTGCACCGCCGAGTGCGTGGCAAGCTCTCCCCAGATGGCAGGGCCGACGCCACCGGCATCGACTACGATCACATTCCCTCTTTCACATACATCGATTGCTTGAACGGGCTTCGCCCAGTCCCCTGGATAGGTTCTGACTGTTACGGCTCGGCCCACCATCCTGATTCCCTGAAACAAAGGGCGTATGCCTTCCAAGACCCCGCCCCTGTGCAGGGCATCTGACAGATTGGCTGCGGAAACCTGTCCGAGAATGTCCTGGATCTCTGCTTCGGAAGCCCTCTTGAAGAGCTTGGTGGGGATAGCAACCCTTTCTTCCATGGCCTTCTTAATACTGCGAGCTGCCTCCTCCGGATCCACAGCCTTGGTTATCGCGCCGCCCACGATGACAATGGACGCCCCAGCCTCTAACGCACGCGCTGCTGTTTCAGAATTAATGCCTCCGGCTACCCCCACCGGCACAGAAACCACCTGAGCCAGCTTGCGCAGGGTTTCAAATGGGTCTTTTCCCTCCATCTGTTCATCTATGGAACAATGCACCGTGAGGAAGTCTGCCCCGAATTCCTCAAGCTGTTTGCCTCGGGAGACAGGGTCCCCCACCGCGATCAAATCTACAACAATCTTCGCTCCATAGTTCTTCCCAGCCTGTATGCATTCTCGAATTGTGGCGTCACTGGCAGCACCAAGGACATCAACGATGCTGGCTCCCGCCTTAGCCGCAGACTCTACCTCTATGCGACCCGCATCCATAATCTTCATATCCGCAACCAGGGTTGCCTGGGGAAACAGGCGCCTTAATTCCCGCACGGCCTGGAGGCCCTCGCTCTTTATCAGGGGGGTGCCGACCTCAAGCCAGTCTGCGCCGCCAGCTATCCCGGCCTGCGCACTCTTCACGGCCCGTTTCAGGTCCACAAAATCAAGAGCCAGTTGCAGCACAGGTTTCATTTTAGTCCCTTCTAAGAAGACCCATCACGCTGACGCTGAGGCATGCCTGCTGCGGTGACGCCATTCATCTAAAGCTCATTGCAGGTTTGCGTGACGGTCTCGCATTGCTTCGGGATCACTCCCCTGCCTCTGATACAATGTCAGTACGATGGTTTCGAGTAATGCAAAGGCTGCCTGCTCGAACAAAGACCCCGGAGGCTGCACAGACTGGGACTTGCCGGAAAGTCCGGCCCACGGCCCGGCTGGAAGCGAGAGACTGCTATGCACCGCCCTTCCAACTGGAGAATCTTTTGCTCCCACAATACCGAAGGTTATTGCACCTCGCTCTCGCGCGATTCTGATCCATTCCTGTGTCAGGCCGGTTTGTCCGGAACCGGAAACAACAAACAGCATGTCGCCTTTGCGTATTCCCGGGGTGATGGTTTCACCAACAAAGAAGGCCGAGTAACCGAGTTGCATGAGTCGCATGCAGAAGCAGCGCAGCACGAACCCGGACCTTCCTTGGGCAGCACAGAAGACCCTGTCCGCCTTGTCGAGTTCTTCGATCAGATGGTCCACTGCCTCCTGCGGCACCCCTCTCAGGAGTTTTTCATTTTCGCCTAAAATCGTTTCAACAAGAACCTGCAGGTCCATTGCCATATCCTGTTTGGCAAACCCTTGTGGGGAGACGCTTTCCTTTGGCACAGACAGGTTATAGGAAAAAGGGGGTTGAGTCAATTGCATATAGCTGTAATACCTTGGCCTACAAAGAGCATGGAAAGCCTGGTCTGGCCTGCCTCCGGACATGAGGCCCAAGTGAAAACTTGTTGACGTTTTGCGCGTGCCTTTTTTCTGGAAAATAACCTGGCTGATGTGCTACACGTGGCAGGACACTTCGGACAGACTGTCAAATATGCTGTAATTGCGGTGAGCGAGCAAACACAACCTGTGTCATACGAACAATCTTTTTGTGAATGAGAGGATGAACATGGAACAATCCGCCAAGCTTGTCATTGATGGCAAAACCTTTGAACTTCCCATTGTGGTTGGGTCGGAGGGAGAAAGGGCCATTGATATTTCCAAGTTGCGTCAGGAGACGGGCCTGATTACCTTTGATCCGGGCTTCGTCAATACAGCCAACTGTCAGAGTGCTATTACCTTTGTA
>JASFIH010000017.1:0-8622 GCA_050122775.1 Deltaproteobacteria bacterium | reverse complement strand
GTTGAGCACCTGTTGTTTTGCTATGCAAAACCTAAACACAGGCGCCTGAGGGCGCCCTTAAGTACTCACTTCGTTTCGTACTTTGGGCCATCCCGCCAGTGACGGTCTGGCTGTTTATGCAAAATGCTCACATACTCCCGTGTATGCTGCGCTTTTTCATCGGCCCTCGCCTTGCCATCAAACACCATCTGAGGCTTTGAAATGGCTTCTAGCGATTACTGCGGCGGCCTCGGAGGAGAGGCAGAAACATCTACAAGAGGAGACCCTGTGAAGGCACACGACTTCTACGCCAAAAAGAAGGTGCTCATCACTGGCGGACTCGGGTTTCTGGGAAGTAATCTGGCCATCAGACTGATTGAATTGGGGGCATCGGTCACGCTGTATGACGGCCTGTTGGACGACCTGGGAGCCAACTTCTTCAACATCGAGCCGGTCAAAGACAAGGTTCACGTCGTGACTGCCAACATCGGAAACCGATCCGTGATGGACGGCCACGTACGCCATCAGGATATTGTGTTCAACATTGGCATGCATTCTTGCCATCTCGATTCCATGAAAGACCCTATTTTTGACATCGAGACAAACGTCGTTCCTCAGATCAACTTCCTGGAATCCGTGCGTTCCCACAATCCTGAAGCAAGGGTCGTCTATATTGGAACGCGCGCCCAGTATGGCCGCGTCCAGAACCCACCCATTACAGAAGAAACGCCTCTCAACCCCATGGACATCTACTCCGTGTCCAAACAGGCGGTGGAATGGTACCACATGCTGTACAGCAAAATTTGCGGACTCCGACCCACCTCATTGCGTTTAGGGAACACTTACGGTCCCCGGCATCAGATGCGACACGCGAAGTACGGTGTTCAGAACTACCTGATAAGGCTTGCTCTCGACGGTCAACAGATCCAAGTCTTTGGAGATGGCAGCCAAAAGAGGGAATTGATCTATGTGGACGATGTTGTTGAATGCCTCCTGCTGCTGGGAGAGAGCGAGCAATGTGTGGGCCAGGTCTATGCCATCGGTGTCGAGCAGCGGGTGACCTTTTTGGAGCTGGTCCAAGAAATCCTCAAGGCGTGCGGTTCAGGGAGCTTCACCCACGTTGCCTGGCCCGAAGACCGGAAGGTCATTGAGGTGGGGGATGTGGTTACCGACTACAGCAAACTGACCGCGCACACAGGTTGGACCCCCAAGACCCCCCTGCCAGAGGGCCTTAGGATGACTGCCGACTACTACCGCCAGCACAAAGCGCACTACTGGTAACCATCCTGCCTGAGTTCGCTGAAATCGATTTTTTTAAATTCATAAACAACAATGTAGACAATAACCAGCTGAATCAGCACAGCGGAGGGCCTCACAAAGATGTGAAATTGAAAATGTGAGAGTGCCCGCCTGGTCGACCTGACTGTCAGCCAAGGCACCGCCATGTGCGAGAATGAACAGCACAACGCACACAAGCCACTTCATTGAACTCAGCCCTTTGCGACACGTTACAAATAGCGACCATATTCCAAGGCCTTTTTGTTGATACCGATTCGCATCTGTTGCTGAACCATGTCATGGCCCGCGTCGGCAAAAGGTAAGTAGACCAGGGTAGTGTCGTTCACGGCAAACTTGACTTGCGGAAGGAGGGGAAAGGTATTCCTTTTGGTCAAAGCCGTGCCAGCCAGTGTAAGCTTCAAGCTCTGTACCGCCTCGCCCTGCGGTAAGGTCACGGGGTAAAGCCCCTGCTTGGGGAGTCTCTCATCGCCCTTGAACGCCTTCTGCGAAATGGTTAGCTGGCTCAACAGGCGCAAGAATATCCCGGGACGGATCTTGAAAGCGGGACACCAGTAACTCATTTCCCGGTCCTCCCAGTCTTCTTTGACAACTCTCGGCTGGTTCGTCACACGGATGAAATCAGCAAAAGAATTGATTTCTATTTGTTCTGCTTTAGCAGTGATTCTCCAGAAGGGCAAGTACACAGTGTTTTCGCCCTCCCCCCGAACCACGACCAACGCCACCTGGACAAATCTGCCTTCCGAGGCTCCCCAGGCTGTGTCGCAGTTGTTGCATGTCAGCACCACGCTATCCCTTTCTCCCTGCAAATTCCACCCGCACTGAGGGCACAATGTGGACATAAAGGTGAGCCGCCATTGGGCGCTTCTATCTGCACCCGATCGAAACATGTCTTCGCTGTCAGAGAGCTTCACGATGGGGCGGTTTGTTATGGCATCAAAGACCGTTTCTTGATGCAAGAACAAGGGAAGATAGATCAGGCTCACGGCTTCGCCGATGTAGGCACGGTGGAAGGGTTCGTCTGAGCCAGATGTGTGTTTCGCGGCTTTGGCCAAGACGTCGGCTGCGGTCAAAGAACATCTCAAGAAAGAGCCACCGGTATCCGGCGTCACAAATCTCATTTGCATGGCTTGGGGCCTGAGCCCTAAAGATATAGGAAGGCCCTTGATAGAGCTTCCCGTGTGGGTAATGTCAACGATGCGGTGGTGGATGGTCTGACCCTGACACACAAATGCGTTGCCTTTGAAGCGGAGGTAGGGGGCGTAGATGATGTCCCTGCCAGGCGCTTTGTGCGGTAGTAAAAAATGGAAATAATCCGGGGCAAAGAGAAAGCTCTTGACGTGGCAATAGGGGCATTTCAGGAGGTGATCGGTCTCCTCGAGTCCGATGGGCGCCCCGCACTGCGGACACGCTTGTTCTACTGTAAACGCCACGTTATCCCAATTTCTCTCCGCAGTTATTGCAAAAAATAGAGCCGGGCAGATTTTCGGCCTTACATCGGGAGCAAACCTTGGGTGCCGGCTTCTCATCAGCGGGATGGCCACACTTGGAGCAGAATCTGGCGTTCGGCGAGAGGTTCTTGCCGCAGTTGGTGCACTGGCCAAAAACCAGCTGCTGATGCCCACAATGAGGACAAAACTTGGCATCTTTAGGAATGGTAAGCTTGCAGTCTGGGCAATTCATCTCTTCGGGGGAAGGCGCAGCCGTTCGGCCTGTCTGAGGCCTAAACATGTCAGCGAACATGGCCGGTATCATAAAACCCATCCCCATGCCCATGCCTGCGCCGGCGTCCCCGGTTGACTCAGCAGCCTTCTCCATGGCCATGGCAGCTTTCATTTTGACGAGTTTGTCCAAATCCTGGACCACGTTCAGCCGGCTCTTGTCGTCAATGGTCTTTTGGACCTCGGGAGGCGGCGTGATGGAACCGATATACAACTGCGTCAGCCCGAGACCGAAGTGACTCAAATCCTCTTGCAGGCGCTTCCGAAGGCCCGTGGAGAGCTCCTCATAACGCCCTGGCAGATTAAGGATACTGTCCAGGTTTTCGCCAAGATAGTCATTGAAACGGGATACGATTACCCGCCCGATGTATTCTTCGATCTCTTCTGTGGTGTATTTGCCCATGGTGCCAACGAGGGTGTTGATGAACAGGACCGGCTGAATAACCTGAATATTGAAAACGCCATGGGCGCGCAGCCGGATGAGGCCCAATTCGGAATCCTTGAAGGCCACGGGATCCCTGGTCCCCCATTTCAGGTTTGGAAAGACCTTCATGTTGGCTAAGTACACCTCTGCCCGAAGTGGGCTCGTCATCGCCCAGGGTATGGCCAGAATCTTGGTCAGCACGGGGATGTTGGCCGTGGTCAGGGTGTGACGGCCCGGGCCAAAGGCGTCGCAAGCCTTGCCTTTGTAAAACAGCACGCCCACCTGGCTCTCTCGCACAATGAGCTGCGCACCGAACTTGATCTCGCCCGAGCCCTCTTCAGGGATTCTGTGCACCAACTCCCGACCGGTTTCATCAAACCACTCTATAACCTCCAGGAAAATGATATTGTTGGTTCCCATCTTACCCTCCTTCTTCGGCCGTTAAGGAGCCATAACCATCCTCACAAGTACGGTCCGTTTCTAACAAAAAAGCTCCTCCCGTTCAGTTGGTCGATCGCCGGGAATCTCACGTGGTGTTATCTGTATGGTCCATGTCGCAGCACACAGGGAGAGGCCTTGTTTGCCACGGTAGCCATGCAATTACCATGCCTCACGGGATCCGCAGTGCCGCTAGCGAGGGTGCACAAAGAGCGCTTCTAGAACCAGTTCTAAGGTTCCCACGACAAACCCTCAGACGTTGTTGTCAACTGCTTCCAGCCCACTCAGCTGCATATCGTCTGGATATCTGGGAAGCCGGATCTGGCATGTCGTACCCTCCCCTGGGGTGGATGTCACGTTGATGGAACCGTGGTGTTCGTTGACGATCCGAAGGACGGTTGTCAGACCCAATCCCGACCCGTGGGTCTTAGAGGTGAAAAAAGGATCAAAGATGTGAGGTATGTTCTCCGACGGGATGCCCCTTCCGGTATCCGCCACCTTGATGATGACGTGCTCGCCTTCTGTGTCCACTGTTATGGAAAGGTCACCACCATCAGGCATGGCCTCTGCCGCATTTAGGAACAGATTCTTAAGCATCAGGGCAAGCAATTCTTCATCCCCAGGGAATGTGACCCCCTGGCCCGGCAAGTCAAGATGCACATGTATGTCTGTTCGCATCCCTTCCTGTCTCCATTGCTCGAGTGCCCCGTCCATGAGCTTGTCAGGGCTGACCTCTCCGAACTCGGGCTCGCGCATCCCGCTGTACGACTCGATGTCTCGAACCATTTTTTCCAGGCGCGCGGCCTCCGTAATAATAATTTCAGCATATTTGTAAGTTGGATCTTCGGGGGAGAGCTTCTGTTTAATCCGAATCGCAAAACCGCCGATAGACATCACGGGGTTTCGGACCTCATGGGCCACGCCTTGCGAAAGCCGCGCCAAAGCGACCATACGTTCACTCTGAATGACCTTCTGCTGGGTTCTCTTGAGTTCTTCCGCAGTCAGCGTGAATTTCTTCTGCAGGCGTTCGTATAGACGAGCATTCTCCATGGCAATGCCAATCTGGTTGCTTACCACGGTGAGGAGCTCTAGATCCGTCTCGTCAAAGGGCCCTGTTCGCTTGTTCAGGACTTGGAGCACCCCAATCAAGCGCCCCTTGTGCTTGATCGGGACACTGACGATGGAGCGGGTCTTGAAACCGGTGTGGAGATCCACTTTGGGACTAAAGCGCTGGTCCTTATCCACGTCAGAAACCAACACGGGTTTTTCTTCCTGAGCCACGCATCCGGCGATCCCTTCACCCATGGACAGGCAAATCTCTTGTGCCTTGCCCCCCCACTTGCCTCGAGCCAATCGAAAACGAAGCTCGCCGCGTTCATGATCGACCTCAAAGATGGAGCTGGTCTCCGCATCCATCAACTCTTCCACATATTTCATGGCATTGTCTAAGACCTGTGCGAGGTCCAGCGTAGAGTTGACAAGCGTTGAAAGCTCGGCCAGGGCCTTAATCTCGTCTCTTGAATCCTTTTCAATCAAATCTAACCCCCTTTAGCGTCCAAAAACGTCCGGGCATGGGTGCTGTTGTGAGAACTCCCCGAAAGCTCTCCTTGAACAATCTCCTTGCATCTCATGATTGGAGCCAGGAACCTTTTCAACATCGTGTGAGAGTCCGGGGCATCCCCAAAATGAGCATAGCACATCCGGAGCTTCTCCAGGGCTATCATTTTGTCTAGACTCTCCAGGAAAACGTCCACAGGGAACCAGGAACGTCCTGCCTGATCTCAACAAGTGTGCAAGCACGCTTTTCCAACACGTGCCTCCTGCCGTGTCTCGCGTCGCACACACACGGCCTTTTCCCCTGACATGCCCATAATGCATGTGGTATGAACCGGGATGTGAAGCCGCCCCCCTCATCCGGGCGGGGCTTGCAGGGAGCGAACCGGTGAGGGATCCTGCGCAAGTTTTGTGTTTGTTCATACCTCACGGGGTATCAAAATCCACCCGCTCGATCAAGGAATAGACGGTACTTTTGCGATGCACGACGCGCTAAGCGAACTGGCAGTGGAATACTTCGATAACATCGCGACACGTTTCCCGGTCATGTGTGCCAGCGATGAATTCCACTTTCTCCCTCGGGCTGAAAAGGCGTGCCAGTACTATGACCAGCTGGACAATCTAGACAGAGACGTCATCAACGACTGTGTCTCCATGCTCCGAGAATTTCAGAACCGTTGTGACCTTATGGCTGCCCACCAAACCGATTTCGAAAGGCTCACTGACTTGACGCTGCTGAAGGCAAATGCGGCAGGCATTCTCATAGAGCTGGAAACGAAACAGTCCTGGCGTCACAATCCTTTGCTGTATTTGAAACTGGCTTTCATAGGGTTGGACCATGCCTTGACCAAGCCTGCCGCAGATGCAAAGGAAAGAGCCGAAAGAGCGCTTGCCCGTATGCGAGCTATACCTCGCCTTCTGCAACAGGCTGTCAACAACATTGACGACGTCCCTGAAACGTATCATGCGGCTGCCGTCGCCATGGTGACCGATTGTAAAGACTATCTGGCTGAAATCAGCAAGCAGGATGCTGGCATGCGTCGCGCTCTTTTCGCGGAGGCTTTAAAGGAGACCTGGACGGCCATTAAGAAACTGGAAGCCTCCCTGCTTGCCGGTGCCCCTGTTGCGGATCAGGAGTTTGTGGTTGCGGCGTTGGAGGCCACGCTCAGAGAGCATTTCCTCTCTTTCAGGAGTCTGCCGGAAGTATTTCAAATAGCCGTGGAGGAATTTCGAGAAAACCAGGAGCAGGTGGAAAGACTTCGAGCGATCATTGATCCGGGCCAATCCTGGAAGGCACTGTATCACGGATACTCCCCTTCAGATATTGAAAAAACAGACACGATTTCCCTGTACAAGGATGAAATAGAACGGTTAGGACGCTTCTTCCAGAATCATGGCTTCGCCGACATTGCGCCCCCCGCTTCTCTGGAAATGCGCGAAACACCCACGTATCTTAGGTCTGTGCGCAGTTCGGCTTCGTTCAGCGCGGCAGTGGGTGCACAGGCAGGGGAAAAGGACTTTTTCTATTTAACAACACAACTCGCGCGACCCAGGGGAAAAGAAGCGGCGAATCATGTCAAGAAACGGTTGCACCGTGAGTACAAATTCCTGTCTGCCCATGAAACGTTTCCAGGGCATTATCTGCTGGATAGTGTGCGCAGGAGGCTTGAGAATCCCGTGCGACGTCAAATCGAGTCACCTCTCTTCTATGAGGGTTGGGCATACTATGCTGAATCCCTCCTGGCTGAGTACGGCTATGTCAAGAGCCCAATTGACCATTTGGTGGACTGCAAGCGGAGACTATGGAGAGCCGCCCGATGCCAAATCGACGTCGGCTTGACGACAGGTATCCTCAGCAGAGAAGACGCCATGGCCTTGGTGGTTTCTGCCGGCTTCAGCCCCGTGGAGGCGCGATACCAGATAGACCATTTCCAGCTTAATCCTGGTTATCAGTTGTGTTATAGCTTGGGGCGTTATGAAATCATGCGACTTAGAGAAGCCTACGGCATCACACTGGGGTCGGACCAGTTTCACAGGCGCTTGCTGGAGGGAGGAGAACTCCCTTTTTATCTCATTCAAGAACGCTTTGAGCACCTACATCGAAGGGGCGAAGAGGAAGAATAGAACTGGTTTCAAGAGCTCTTTTTTCGCCGGTTTGTCCATGTTGTAGGATGAGGAGGAATCATTGGAAGGCTTTCTCGGATATCACTCCGAATGGAACCTCGGGAGCCCTGGTGGATGGGACTATCAGCGCGTCACCCAGATCATCGCCAAGGCGGTCTGGCTAAAGCTCAATGAAATCCGCCCGATTCCAGTCGACCTCGACTTTGACCATCCGTTATTGTCTCCCGTGGATGGATTTGTGCACATGCTGGTGGAAGCCCATCGGACCCGTGAAGGAAGCAATCCCGGGTTGATCGCAGTGGTGGCTGAAGAAGAGACTCTGGAAAGCGTCACAGAGAATAGGAATCTCGCCGAGCGCCTTGACACCATCGATGGCATATCAGGGGCGTTGACGGCGCCCCAGGAACTTGAACTGCAAAATGGAAGGGTATGCCTAAGAGGGCAGCCAGTCTCCGTGGCCTTCATCGATTTCAACACAGATGTGCTCTTGGCTTTGCACCGCAAGCACAATCTCACCCCACTCTTGCAGGCTGTTCGAGAAAACCGGGTGATCAACCCTAGGGGTACGGAACCCATCAATGTCAAGAGCATGTTTGAAGTCATCACCGATCCAAATCGCAATCGGTTTCATGATGAGATCGTGCGACGAACCCCCTGGACACGTCAGTTCTATCCCCGCCGGACCATTGGACCCAAAGGGGAACAAATTGACGACTTGATAGAGTGGGCGCGGTCTCACTGGGACAATCTGGTTCTCAAGCCGGAAAGGGGCTATTCTGGCAAAGGAGTGCTGGTTGGGCAGGTCAACAATAATCCTGATGAAGCCGTGAATGCAGCGATACAGGCAGGGAATTACATCGTTCAGGAAAAGGTTCCGCTTGAACTCTGGGCTGAAGACATTCCCGCACTGAATCCAGAAAAGAACCAGGTCGAGCTGGAGCGCTGTCAAACAGATTTTCGCTGCCTCCTGGGACCAAAGGCGCTGTTCGGGTTCCTGAGCCGGTTTGGCGGGGTGCCAACGAATGTAGGCAGCGGTGGCGGCGTCCAGCCTTTAGGCGTGCTGCGTTCAGACATGAGCGTGCGGGA